>CAYHCW010000034.1:0-12322 GCA_964355025.1 uncultured Gemmatimonas sp.
GGCGATCCTCGACGCCGACCAGGAGGGGTTTCTGCGTTCCGACCGCTCGCTCATCCAGACGGTGGGACGCGCCGCGCGCCACGTCGAAGGCCGGGCGATCCTCTACGCCGGCCGCATCACGGGCTCGATGCAGCGCGCCATCGACGAGACCGACCGTCGGCGCGCGGTGCAGGTGGCGCACAACCTCGAGCATGGCATCGTGCCGCGCGGCGTGATCAAGAGCACCGAGCAGATTCGCGTGCTCACCCGCGTCGCGGACGCGCGCGACGAGCGTGAGGGCCGCGAGAACGAGCGCGCCGGCACCCGGAAGGCGCGCAAGGTCGCCGAGGCGGCGGCGCATTACAACACCGCGGACTTGCCGGGGCTGGTGACGAAGCTCGAGGACGAGATGAAGCAGGCCGCGAAGGACCTCGACTTCGAGTCGGCCGCGCGGCTGCGAGACGAGCTCTTCGAGATCAAGACGGCGATGGGCGAGCGCGGCGGCGGTGCGGATGCCGCAGGCCGCCGTCGCCACGTGCCGTGGCGTCCCGGGCGATAACGTGCCGACCCTGCGTCCTCCCGTCGCGCCGCACGGCGACCAGCTGATGACCCTCGACGAACTCACCGCCTTCGGCGTTGCGCTCGGCGAGGCGGCCACGCGCGCCGCGCCCTGCGTCATTACGCTCGCCGGCGACCTCGGCGCCGGGAAGACCACGCTGACGCGCGCCATCGGCGGCGGGTTCGGCGTGGTCGAGGCCGTCACGAGCCCGACCTTCGCCCTCGTGCACGAGTATGCCGCGCGCGAGCAGCGGCGCTTCTTCCATCTCGACCTGTACCGCATCAACGGTCCGCACGAGCTGGCCAACATCGGCTGGGAGTCGCTGCTCGGTGAACCGGCGCTGGTGGTCATCGAGTGGCCCGACCGCGCGGGGGCGTTGCTTCCGGCCGATGCGCTGGCCATCACCCTCGCGCACGTGGCCGATGACGAAACGCGCCGGCGGGTGAGCTGGTGAGCGCGCCCGGACTGACGCTCGCGCTCGACGCGTCCACCTCCCTCGGTACGGTGGCGGTGCTGCGCGACGGCGTGGTGGTCGCCATTCGGGAGGCCGTGATGCGCGGCGAGCACGAGGAACGCCTGATGCCGGCGGTGCTGGCTGCGCTGGCCGACGCCGGTGCGGTGCCGCGCGATGTCGCCCGCGTGGTCTGTGGGGACGGGCCTGGCGCGTTCACGTCGCTCCGCATTGCTGCAGGCATCGCGAAGGGCGTGGCCCAGGGCGCCGGCGTGCCGCTGTACGCGGTCTCGTCGCTGGTGCTGGTCGCGGCCGGGGACGCCGTCGCGCTGCCGCCCGGGCGTTACGTCGCCACGCTCGACGCGTTGCGCGGCGAGCGGTATGCGCAGCCCGTGCTGGTGCTCGCCGATGGCACGGTGCGCACCGACGGCGTGCAGTCGCTGGCAACCGTCGAGCAGTTGGCGGCGGCCGGCGCACCGGTGGTCGGGCCGCTGGAGCCGACGCCTCGCATGCCGCACGCGCGCGGCGTGGCGACACTGCTCGCGGAGTGCATCGCGACGGGGCCCGTCGACCTCGATGCCTGGGAGCCCTCCTATGGCCGGCTGGCTGAAGCGCAGGTCAAATGGGAGGCGGCGCACGGGCGGCCGCTGGCCGCCGGGTAGTGCTCATCGTCCGTCACGCCCTGCCGCTCGACCTCGTGACTGTCGAGGTCATTGAGCGTGCCTCGTTCGGCGATCCGTGGTCGCTGCAGAGTTTTCGCGCGTCGCTGGCCCGGACGTTCGTGCGTATCAATGTCGCCGAGGATGACGACGGCATCGCCGGCTACTCCGTGCTCTGGATGGCCGGCGAGGAGTGCGAACTGGCGAACCTCGCCGTCGATCCCGCGCGCCGGGGCGCGGGGATCGGCACGATGCTGCTTGATGCCGCGCTGGAGGAGGCGCACGCCGAGGGGGCATTGGTGATCTTCCTGGAGGTGCGCGCTTCCAACGAGGCGGCCCAGCGGATGTATGCCAGCCGCCGGTTTCACGAGGTCGGGCGCCGCAAGGGGTATTACAAGAACCCCACCGAGGATGCGCTCGTCCTGCGCCGCGACCTGGGGTGAGTGCAATGCCCGGTGCCGCAGCGCAACCGATTGGTAACGCGAATGTCAGCGGGTATCTTTACCATCAACGTCGACGTACGGACTTCATACCACAGGAGGAGTTGTGAGCCGCAGCTTGAACAAGGTGACCCTGATTGGAAACCTGGGGGCCGATCCGGAGATCCGGACGACGACGACGGGCAGCAAGGTAGCGTCGTTCTCCCTCGCCACCAGCCGCTCGTGGGGCGGGCAGGGCGGGAGCGAGAAGCAGGAAAAGACCGAGTGGCACAAGTGCGTCGCCTGGAACGCCAAGGGCGCGGGGCAGGGGCTGGCCGACATCATCGAGCGCTACTGCAAGAAGGGCGAGAAGCTCTATGTGGAAGGGCGCATCGAGTACCGGCAGTACCAGGACAAGGAGAACCAGACGAAGTACGTAACCGAGATCAACGTGCGCGAGATCATGCTGCTCGGCGGCAAGGGCGGCGGTGATTTCGACGGCGGCAGCGCCCCGTCGCGCGCGCGCTCGGCGTCCCCGGCCAAGGGTGGCGCCAGCAGCGCGCCCTCGGGTGACTTCGAGGAGTTCCCGGGCGGGCTCGAGGCGGAAGACGATTTGCCGTTCTGATGGGGGAGAGTGCGACAGAGAACGACAGAGTAAGACAGAATGCGACAGAGGCCGGGGGGTGGTTCTCGCTCCCAGGCCTCTGTCGTACTCTGTCGTACTCTGTCGTACTCTGTCGTACTCTGTCGTACTCTGTAGTACTCTGTCATATTCTTCCCATGCTCCCCCGAGCCCTCGCCCTCATCGCCATTGGAATGTCCGCGGCCTGCGCATCGTCGGACGCGGGCACGTCGCCGGCCGCGGTGACGACCACCACGGTCACGCTGGGACCCGCCGTCGCCACCGAGGCGTATCGACCCAGCGGCCTGCAGGCCACCTGGACGGGCTTCTGCCCGGTGGCCAGCCCGAGCGCCGTGGCCTTCACGGCGGGCAACGCCTATCAGATCGTCAACCACGCCGACCGCTCAGTCGACATCATCACCCTGCCGAATCGTGCGCCGGTCGAGACGATCGCCGCCGGCGCCACCGGCATCAGGCACGTCGACTTCGGGGCCGTCAGCCAGTCCTCGTTCACCTACTCGGTGACGGTCAACGGGTGCACCGACGCGGCGTCGGGGCAGGGGCTCTTCAACGTCACGGTGAACAGCAAGTAGTACCCGTCCGCAACCTTGCGGGCGTTCGTTCGTCCATAATTCAGTTGGCGTCCGTCCCTGGCCTTGAGCGTGGGGGCGGCTGCTGCCATGCTTTACCACGACCTCACTGTCGACCGGACCCGTCCATGGCCCGACTGCGCGCAACGCTTCTCGCTTCTGCCCTCCTCGGCTTCGCTCCCATCATTGGAGCGCAGCAGCCCCTCCAGCAGCCGGCCAAACCCGCCGCCGCAGAGGTGCCCGCCACGCACGCCGTCAAGCGCGGCGACACGCTTTGGGACCTCGCCAGGCTGTATCTCGGCGACGCGTACCTGTGGCCGGAGATCTACCGCCTCAATACGGCGGTCATCGAGGATCCGCACTGGATCTACCCCGGCGAAACGCTGAAGCTGCCGGGGGGCGTTGCGGTCGTGGCCGGCCCCGAGGGCACGGCGGCTGCCGCGCCGAGCGCTCCGTTCGACCCGAATTCGACGACCGTCTTTGATCCCCGCCGCTACAAGCGCGCGCGCGGCACGCGGCAGAGCGTCACGCTGCTGGCCTCGCACAACGCCGTGCGGGCCGGGGAGTACCTGCAGGCGCCCTTCGTCTGGGCCGCGGGTGGGCCGGCGACGGCGGGCCGGGTGCGCTCGACGGCGGAGTCGCAGGTCGTCGTGCCGCAGATTGAGCAGCGCGTCTTCCAGTCGCAGGAACCAATCTTCGTCAGCCTTCCCGCGGGCGCCAACCGCGCCAACGGCGAGCGCTTCATGACGTACGCGCTGGGGCCAATGATCACCGGCCAGGGGCAGGTCATCCTGCCGACCGCCCTCATCGAGATTGCCGGCGATCGCGGTGTGGGTGACGCGCGCGCGGTGATCGTGCGTCGCTACCGCAACGTCCTCGAGGGCCAGGGTGTGACGTCCGCCGACTCGCTGACGCCGCGTCCCGACCAGTTCCCGCTGGCCGTCGAGTTTGGCACGGCCACCTCGATCGCCTTGATCGTCGACCGGCCCATCGTCGCACAGATGGGGAGCTACGTGATCCTGTCATCGTCCGCGAAGGACGGTTTCGTGACGGGCGATCAGGTGACCCTGCTCGCGTCGCTGGGGACTGGCGACGCGGGCGAAGTGCGCACGCCGGAGGCGGCGGCCGTGGTGCAGGTGCTGCGGGTGACGCCGTACGGCGCCTCGGCCATCATCCTGCGGCGTACGCAGGCAGACATCGCCGTGGGAATGCCGGGGCGCATCACGGCAAAGATGCCCTGAGTGCGGGCCAGACGCCGACTCTCGCGTTAGTTTTCGTTCATGTCACCACGCGCCTTGCTGACCGGCGGCGCGGGCTTCATCGGCTCGCACGTCGCCGACGCCCTGCTCGGCCGCGGATTTCACGTCGTCGTCCTCGACAATCTCACCACGGGCAAGCGGGCGCATGTGCCGGCGGGCGCGGAGTTCGCGCAGCTTGACGTGCGATCGCCTGACGCCGCGGCGCTCGTGCGCGAGGGCGGCTTCGACGTCATCCTGCACCACGCCGCGCAGATCGACGTGCGGCGCAGCGTCGCTGATCCTGCCGATGATGCGTCGATCAACATCCTGGGCGCGCTGAACCTCCTCGAGGCGGTGCGTGCTGCGCCGAAGACCCCGCGTTTCGTCTTCGCCTCCACCGGCGGCGCGATCTACGGCGACTTCGTGACCCCGCCGAACGTCGAGGACTTTCCCAAGGACCCCGAGTCGCCGTACGGCATCGCCAAGCTCGCCGTGGAACACTACCTGTGGTACTACGGGCGGTTGCACGGCGTGGAGGGCGTGGTGCTGCGCTACGCGAATGTCTACGGGCCGCGCCAGGATCCGCACGGCGAGGCCGGCGTGGTGGCCATCTTCTGCAACCGCATTCTCGATGGCCAGCCGCTCACGGTGTACGGCGACGGGCGGCAGACGCGCGATTATGTGTTCGTGGGCGACGTGGCCAATGCCAACGCTGCGGCAGCCACGGCGTTGCTGCCCGCGGTCGGGCGTCTCGACGCGCGAGCGATGAACATCGGCACTGGCATCGAGACCGACGTGCTGACGCTGGCCGAGACGCTGCGCCGCGTGAGCGGGCGCGACGCGGTGATCGCGCATGCGCCGTCCCGCCCCGGCGAACAGCTCCGCTCGGCCGTGCGCATCGACAAGGCCCAGCGCGTGCTCGGATGGAAGCCGCAACGCGCGCTCGACGAGGGGCTCAGGGAGACGTTTGAGTTTTTCGAGGCACTTAGAAGTTAGGAGCTAGGAGCTAGGTGCTAGGTGCTAGATACCAGCACCTAGCTTCTAGCACCTAGCACCTAGCACCTAGCACCTAGCACCTAGCACCTAGCACCTAGCACCTATCACCTATCACCTGTCCTGCATGCAAACCGCTGCCATCCCCACCACTCCGCTCGAGCTGATCACCAACTCCGTCCTCGCCACCAAGGTGGTGCTGGCGCTGCTGCTGGTGCTCTCGCTCTACAGCTGGGGCATCATGCTGGCCAAGTGGTTCGAGTTCCGGCGGATGACGAGGGCGTCGAAGGCGTTCACGCGCGACTTCGCGCGCGCCACCACGCTCGAGCAGGCGGTTGCCATGGCGCGCAAGGCGCCGTCGTCGGCGTTCAACCGGCTCTTTGCCCGGGCCGTGAACTTCCTGCAGGACACCTCGGTCCGTGATGACGACGGCACCCTGCGTCCGCTGCGCGCGTCGCAGGTGGAGGCCATGCGCCTGCTGCTCGACGCCGAGACCACCGCCGAGCGTGACGCGCTGGGGAGCTACATCCCGTCGCTGGCGGTCATCGGCTCGGCGAGCCCGCTCATTGGCCTGCTGGGCACCGTGCTGGGCATCATCGATGCGTTCCTCGGCGTCGCCATCAAGGGGTCCGGCAATCTGGGCGCCATCGCTCCCGGCGTCGCCGAGGCGCTCATCGCCACGGCCGCCGCGCTCGCCGTGGCGATTCCCGCGACCTTCGCCTACAACATCTTCGCCGCGCGGCTCAACCGGTTCGACGGCGAACTCGAGGGGTTCGGCTCGGAAATCATCGCCCTGATGGCCCGCGAGGGGCGCGTCTAGCGTGCGACGCCGGACGCACGGGGAACGCACGCCGCTCAACGCGGACATCAACGTCGTCTCGCTGATCGACGTGATCCTGCTGCTGCTCGTCATCTTCATGATCACGGCGCCGTTGATGCAGGGCGGTGTGGACGTGACGCTTCCCAAGACGTCGGCGCGCGCGCTGGAACCCAAGAGCGGACTGGTGGTGAGCATCACGGCGAGCGGTCGCGTCTACGCGGACGAGACGGCGATGTCGCTCTCCGAGTTCAAGGCGTCGTTCAAGGCGTTGTCGTCGCGCGCCGGCAAGGAGGGCGTGTACGTGCGCGCCGACCAGGGCGCGCCGTACGGCATCGTGGCGCAGGTGCTCGCCACCATCCAGAAGGCCGGCATCGTGAACGTCGGACTCGTGACGGAACCGGAGTCGGTGCAGCCGTGATCCAGGTGCCGGCGCGCTCGAGCATCGCCGGGCCGCTCGCGATGTCGGCGGTGCTGCACCTCTTCGCGATCTCCGTCCTCGTGATCTCGCGCACCGGCGCCGGTGTTCCCCTGCCGCCGATGTACCGCGTCGAACTGATCGCCGCGCCGCCGGGCGCGCCGGCCGTGGGTGTGGTGACCAACGAGCCGTTGCCCGCCAACGCGCCCAAGCCCACGCCGGCCAAGGCCGCGCCAAAGCCGTCGGACAACGCGGTGTCCATCAAGGCGCCCACGGCGAAGCCGTTGGCCGGCAAGGCAACGCCGACCCCGACGAAAGCCACCACTGTCGCGCGCGCGGGCGGCGGGGCGACGGGCGGCCCCGGCACGGACGTCGCCAACATCCGCACCGAGGGGATCGACTTCCCGTTTCCGGGGTACCTGCAGAACATCGTCCGGCAGGTGCGACTGAACTTCGCGCCGGCCGACAAGTCGCTGCGCACGGCGGAGGTCTTCTTCCTGATACGGCGCGACGGTTCGACGAGCGGTTTTCGCTTCCTGCAGCGCAGCGGCTCGTATGCGTTCGACCTGGAATGCCAGGGAGCCGTCGAGGCGGCCTCGGCCTCGAAGTCGTGGGGCCCGCTGCCCGCCGGGTTCATGGATGACGTGCTCCCCGTGATCTTTCGATTCGACCCGAAAACCCTGAGATGACCAGAACCTTCAACGCGCTCGCCGTGCTGTGCCTGTTCGCCCTGAACGTGAGCGCGCAGGACTCCATTCCGTTGGGAGTTCGCATCGGCATCACGTACGACCCGGTGGCGCGGATCGGCGTCTTCGTCACGGCGGTCGGCGGCGTGTCGGGCGATTCGGTGCGCGCGATCATCAGCCGCGATCTCGATTTCGGTGACCGCGTGACGGTGGTCGGCGCCGAGGCCGGCCCGCCGCCCTCGGGACCGCTCAACTACGACCTGTACGCGAAGCTCACGGCGCGCGCCATCGTGCAGGCGTCGGTCACCCCGCAGGGTTCGCTGCACGTGGCCGTGCACGATGTCGTGGCGAGGCGCGTGCTCAATGTCGGGGACTTCGCCTTCGGCAATGCCGCACCGCTCTCGGCGGCGTGGCGCATGACCGTGCACCGTGCCAGCGACGAGATCGAGCGCTGGATCACCACGACACGAGGCGTCGCCGCCACGCGCATCGCCTTCGTCCGCGACCAGCGCCTGTGGATCGTTGACTCGGATGGCGCCAACCTGCAGTCAGCGGGGGTCGGTGGGCTGTCGCTGTCGCCGGCCTGGCACCCCACTGGGCGCTATCTCGCCTACGCGCAGATGGCCGACGACGGTACCCACATCGCCGTGCGCGACCTCGTGAACGGGCAGTCGCGGCGCCTCGGCGACCTGGGCGGCACCAACATCACGCCCGCTTTTTCACCCGATGGGAGCACGCTCGTCTTCTCGGCGGGCGACGATGGCACCGATCTGTACGCGGTGTCGCCCTTCGGTGGCGAAGTGCCGCGCCGGGTGACGGTGGGCCGGGGGAGCCCGACCTCGTCGCCGACCTTCAGTCCGGACGGCCGCAAGATCGCCTTCATCTCCGGTCGACTGGGGCACCCTGAGGTGTATATTACCGATGTCGATGGAACGAATACCGAGTTGCTGACGGAGACGCCGAACACCGACCGGCCGTACCGCTCGAGTCCCGACTGGTCGCCGGATGGCCGGAGCGTTGCGTTCACGTCGCAGGAAGGTGCGAACTTGCAGGTGATGGTGATCAACGTGCGCGACCGCCGGATTCGGCAGCTCACCGGCGACGCGCGCAACGAGGACCCGTCGTGGGCACCGGACGGCAGGCACCTGGTGTTCACGTCGACGCGTTCGGGCGCCAAGCAGTTGTGGGTGCTCGACGTGGAGTCAGGGCGTACGCGGCAGTTGACGCGTGGCGCCGGCACGACCCGCATGGCCGCGTGGTCACCGCGGATGGAACAACCGTAGTCGCACCCGAACGACCCCCACTGGAGATCCCGTCATGCATGCTCGCATCCGTTCGTTCGCCCTGGCGGCCGTCGCGCTGTCGGCCCTGACCGCCACCGCCTGCAAGAAGAAGCCGGTCGTGGCTCCCGCGCCGGCGCCGGTCGTCGTGCCGTTCAACAAGGACTCGGCCGATGCCGCCGAGGCCGCCAAGCGCGCGGCCGCGGCCGCCGCCGCCAAGGCTGCCGCAGACAAGGCTGCCGCCGACCTGGCGGCGAAGAACGCCGCCGCCGTCGCCGCCGCCCGCGCCGCGTTCACCACGCCGGTCTATTTCGACTATGACCAGGCGGCCATCCGCGACGACCAGAAGGCGACGATCGAGGCCAAGATCCCGCTCTTTCAGGCGAACCCCGATATGCGGATTCGCATTGCCGGCAACACCGACAATCGCGGCTCCGACGAGTACAACCTGGCGCTCGGCGCCAAGCGCGCCGCCGAGGTGAAGCGGTATCTCGTCGCACGCGGCATCGCCGAGTCGCGCATTGATGTCGTGAGCTTTGGCGAGGAGCGCCCTGCCGTTGCCGCCGACACCGAGGATGCGTGGGGCAAGAACCGTCGCGACGAGTTCGAGATCATCGCCGGCGGCAACCCGCTGAAGCTGCCCAACTCGTGACCGTGCGAGTCGTTCGACTGCTGGTCGCTCCGGCCGTCATCCTGACGGCCGGGGCGTGCTTTGCCACGCGCGGCGACGTGCGCGTGCTCCAGAATGACATCGGCACGCTGCAGGCGGCGGCGGCGCGCGCGGCGCGCGCCGACACGGCGCAGTCGGTGCAGTTGCGCCAGCTCCTGCAGCTCCTCGGAACCGTGTCCGATTCCGTGCGCGTCGCGACGACGACGCTGCATCGCTTCCAGGGCGACGTCTCGCTCTCGATGCACAACGTCGAGCAGCAGCTCCTGACGATCCAGGAGCTGACCGGTCAGAGCCGCAAGCAGGTGGAAGCGTTGCGGTCGCAGATGGAAGCGCGGGCCGCCGAGCCGCCGCCGGCGATGCCGGTGGCAGTCACGCCGGGCGTGGTGCCGGCGCCGGGCGCACCAACGGGGGTGCCGGGCGGCGCGCCCGCAGGGGCGCCGTCGCCGGGTCCCTACCAGCTGATGGACCTCGGGCGCCAGCAGTTGGCGCGCGGCGCTTCGTCGGCGGCGCGTGCGGCGTTCAGCGACCTGATTGCGCAGTACCCGGCGTCCGAACTGGCACCCGAGGCGCAGTTCGGCATCGCCGAGGCCTATGCCTCGGCGGGGAGCGCTGCGGACGCCGACTCGGTGTACGCACTCGTCGCCGAAAAGTATCCGACCTCGGAGCGTGCGCCGACCGCGATCTACAAGCGTGCCGTCGCGCTGAAGGTCGCGGGCCAGACGCGGCAGGCACGCCTGCTCCTCCAGCAGGTGCTCGACAAGTATCCCAAGTCGGATGCCGCCGTCCTGGCGGCCTCGCTGTTGCGCGACCTGAAGTAGGGACCAGGAGCGGCGCGTGGCAGAGCCGGAGCGGGAAGAACCGTCGGAGATGCCGTTCCTCGATCATCTCGAGGAACTCCGCTGGCGGTTGCTGTGGAGCGGCGGTGCGCTGCTGCTGGCCATCGCGATCGCGTTCACGCTGACGAGCAACTACGACGTCATTGGCATCCTGGCCATTCCCGCGCAGGAGTCGCTGCACGGACAGAAGCTGATCTACACGCACCCGGCGGATCCCTTCACGATCCTCCTGCAGGTGTCGTTCGCGCTCGGCGTGGTGGGTGCCAGCCCGGTCATCGGCTACCAGGTCTGGTCGTTCCTGTCGCCGGCCCTGCATCCCCACGAAAAGCGCGTGATGATTCCGGTGCTGCTTGGTGCCGTGCTGCTCTTTCTCGGTGGCTGCGCCATGTCGGTGGCGTGGGTCCTTCCGGTGACGCTCAAGTTGCTGGGCGGCATCTCGTCGGGATCGCTCCAGCAGATGATCTCGGCGTCCGAGTACTTCTCGTTCGCCGTCACGCTGACGCTGGCCTTCGGCGCCGTCTTCGAACTGCCGATCCTCATCCTCGCCCTCACGATGCTCGGGCTGGTGACGCCGGCCACGCTCGGCAGGTTCCGGCGGCACGCGTTCGTCGGCTCGCTCATCCTCTCGGCGGTCATCACGCCGGGAGACCTCATCATCGCGACGATGATGATGTTCGGGCCGCTGTACGGGTTGTACGAGCTGAGCATCATCCTGTCCTGGTTCGTGTACCGCGCCAAGCAGAAGAAGGCGCGACGTCAGGAGGAGGCGGAACGCATCGCGACCGCCTCGAAGCCCTGATGCGGGGCCGGGCGGGGGTCGCGTTCCGGTGCCTGCTCGGCGTGGGCCTCGTGGGCCTCGTGGCCGCGACCGCCGGCGCCCAGCGCCCGACGACCAGCCGCCCGCGTCCTCCCGCCCAGCGGCCAAGCACGTCGCGTCCCGTCGAGGACAGCACCACGCGCAAGGACACCGCGCTCGTGCACTGGGTGCCGGCCGACTCGGTGGCCGCCGCCCTGATGGCGCGGAATGGATACCTGGTGGTGCGTTACCAGGCGGAGTTCGTGACCTTCGGCGCCGCCGACCGCACCATCACGCTCATCGGGCGTCCCGGGGAACGTGCCGTCGTCGAGCGCGATCCGACCCTGCTGGTCGCCGACACCATTCAGTACAGCGACTCCACCGACCAGGCGCTGGCGCGCGGGCCGGCCATCGTGATTCGCGAGAAGGGGGGCGAGGACAAGAACGCCAGCGGGAAGATGGCGTACGATGTCACGCGCAAGGAGGGAACGGCGACCAACATTCGCACGGTGGAGAACAGCGGCGAGCGCTGGGTGGTCACCGCGCACGTCGGCGGTTTTGCCGGCGACTCCGCCGATGGCGCGTCCACGTATGGCCGCGACGGCACGATCACGAGTTGCGAGGACTCGCTGCCGCACTACCACTTCAAGTCGACGCAGATCAAGTACATCAACAAGCACATGCTGGTGGCGCGGCCGGCCATCCTCTTCCTGCAGGGCGTGCCGGTCTTCTGGCTGCCATTTGTGTTCCAGGACATCCGCTCGGGGCGGCGCAGCGGCATCCTCACGCCGCGCTTCGGGTTCGCCGAACTGGTGCGCAACAGTCCGACGTACCGGCGGACCATCGAGGACGTGGGCTATTACTTCGCGCTCAGCGACTACGTCGACCTCGCCGTCTCGCTGGACTGGCGCTCGTCGGCCCGGGCCACCATTGCCGACCCGGGGTGGCTGCGCTTCAACTCGCAACTGCGGTACAACTGGCTCAACCGGTTCGTGCAGGGCGGCGTCGCCGTGTCGCGGCACGCACTGAGCACCGGGTCGACCAACCTGCAGGTGTCGTGGAATCATACGCAGGAGTTCTCGACCACCTCGCGGGTGACCGCCAACCTGAACTACGTCACCAGCACGACGGTGCAGCGGCAGACGGCGCTCAATCCGATGACGGCGCCGGCGACGATCGCATCGCAGCTGAACTACTCCAAGTCGATCGGGCCATTCGCCCTCGCGCTGGGCGGCACGCGCCGCCAGTACCCGGGGCGCGACCAGGTGGACCAGGATTTCCCGAGCCTCAACGTCTCGTCCAAGGCCAT
>CAYHCW010000035.1:0-12189 GCA_964355025.1 uncultured Gemmatimonas sp.
CACGTTGCCGTACACGTAGCCGGCATTCCACGTCAGCTTGGAGCTGAACGTCATCGGCGACAGGCGCATCGTGACCTGCTTCGACTCCGACTGCAGGTCGGAGCGGTTCTCGTTGACCGTGTTGAACTGCGACAACCGGCGCGAGTCGCGCGGCGCCGCGGCCCCCGTCAGTTGGTCGATGCTGGTAACCGGCACGTAGACTGGGCGCCCACCTTCGCCGGCCAGCGAGAAGCGCGGCGTGCCGCTGAAATTGAGGTCGAAGGCGCCGGGCTGGTTGAGGTTGCGCGAATACGTGAAGTCCACCGACACGGTGTACCGGCCATTCAGCACGGGACCGTTCCACTGGAGGTTGGAGCGCACGCTGCGCGTGGCGGCGTAGTCCTTGGCGAACAGGCTCACATTGGGCACCGTGTTGGCGAACGGCGACCCGACCGACCCGTCGGCGCACTGCCCGGGCACCGTGCCGCTGTTGCCCAGCCAGTTGGTCCACTGCTGCGCCGGCACGGTGTTGCCAAAGCACCCCAGCTGCTGCACGGCCGACGGCAGCCCGGTGTTGTCGAGCGCCGACCCGAGCAGCGTCGACTGCGGCAGGTTCTGGAAGACGCCCACGCCGCCGCGCACCACCGCGCGCGGGCCGCGAATGGCGCCGTCGAAGCCGGGAATCTGCGACCCCTGGCCGTACGTCCACGAGAAACCGAGGCGCGGGCTCGCGTAGAGACGGTTGGGCGTGCTGTTGTTCGCCGACCCGAACAGCCGCTCGATGTCGGGATTCTCGTTGGGTCCGGCGCTGAAGCGGTTGCCGTCCAGGCGCACGCCGTACTGGATCTGCAGGTCGTTCGACTTGCGCCACGCGTCACCCAGCGAGAACGCGCCCACCGTCTGCGCGCCGCTGCGGATGCGCGGCGACAGCTGCCGCGTGAACGACGACGCGCGGCCGGCCTCGAGGTCGGCCAGCGAGTTGTAGCTGAACGAGCCCAGCTGATTGACGGTCTGGTCCTGTTCGAAGCCGTCGCGCTTCAGCTCGGTCGTGAACTTCAGCCGGTGCTTGTTGTTCTTGCTGAACCACGACAGGGTGTTCGCGAAGTTCACGGTGGAGCTGCTCTGGCTGGTGCCAAGGAACGGGCTGCCGCCGAAGGTCACGCTCTTGAGCCCGTTCGTCCCGTCGGGCAGCGCGGAGTTGATGCGCACGCTCCCGCTGGGAAGGTCGAGGTATGGCGTCCCCTCGTTGTGCGCGGCACCCACCGTGACGTTCGTCTCCGTGAGAAACCCGGACAGGATGCCCGAGTCGAAGTACCCGGAGTGCCGTGCCTGTACGCCGCCGTTCATGTTGGTGCGCTCGCCACTGTGCCCCGGCAGCTCCGTGATGGATCCGCCGGCGGGCGCCGTCTTGTTGACCGACCCGTTGAACGTGAGGGCGTAGGCCGCGCCAATGCGCGAGCCGGGCGGCGCGAGGTTGATCGAGGCCAGCAGCGACCCGTTGTCGGTGCTCCTGCTGTTCACGCTGCTTCGCGGAGACAGCGGGATGCCCCTGGCCCGCAGGATGGCGAGCAGGCGCGTCGCCGAGTCGGGGTTGATGCCGCTGGTGATGAGACCGTCGGGCGACGTGTTGAGCAGGCTGTGCAGGTCGTTGGAGCGCCGGCCGGCCTGGTACGACAGATTGTAGAACGCCTCATCGATCTTGAGCGGGCCCGACAGCAGGCCGCCGAGCGAGACGTTGGTGTACTGCTGGCCCAGCGCCTTGGCCGCCTGGTCGGTCCACTGCAGCGACGGCGCGTCGAGATTGAGCGACATGGTGCGCTGCAGGAAGTTGTTTCCCGAGGGCGACCGGATGTTGAACTGCGCGCCGCTGAAGCCGCCGCGCGACACATCATACGGGGCGGTGGACAGTGAACTGGAAACGCCCGCATCGCGCGGCACGTCGGCGCCGCCGAATGAACCGCCGTTGAGCGTGCTGACGTTCTGGTCGGGGGTGAGGCCCAGCACCGAGAAGCCCGAGGCATCGCCGCCGGAGCCCGGCACCAGTTGGACGCCGGGCAGCGACGCGGCCATGGCGGCGAGGTCGCCGGCGTTGGCGGCCGAGACGTTGGCGTTGTTCACCGACCGTTCGGTGCCGCTGATGTCAGGGGCGCGGTCGTCGCGGACGGCGCGCGTGCGCTCGCCCGCCTGCACGCGCACCGCTTCCAGTTCCGTCATCGCGCGCGACAGCCGTGCGTCGGCAATGAGGATCTCCTGGTCGGCCGTGCGCTTCACCTCGAAGCGTTTCTGCGAAAAGCCGATGGCCTGCACCGTCACCATGTAGTCGCCATCCCCGTTGGGGAAGGTGATGGTGAAGCGGCCGCTGTTGTCGCTGAGCGCCCGGCGCGACACGTTGCCGCTCAGCGAGACGGCGGTGATGCGCGCGCCGGCGATGGCGATGGAGTCCTCGCCCACCACCCTGCCGCGGATGACGTCGACCGCTTGGGCGGTTGCAGAGGAAGGGGCACAGAACGCAACGGCCAGAGCCGCAAGGGCGAAACGGAGCAGGCGTGAAAGGCGCATCTGGAGGTTTACGGGGAGAAAGGCGGCCACGCGGGAGCGCGGCGCGTCGAGGGCTTAGACGCCCGGAGGACGTCCAATGGTTTACGTGACGATCGAGGCAACTGTTTCCCTCGTCCGGTATACAGCATCGAAGGGTTGCCCGTTGGTGGGCCGAACGGAAGGCTGGCTGGTGCGGCTCAGCCCCCGTCGCTGAAGCGCACCGTGGCCTGCCGCTCGCGGTTCACCACCAGGTGGGTGACGTCCGGGCGTCCGTAGTGACCGGCGGCATCGAAGTTCTGCCGCTCTTCGCGCACGCGCCGGTGGTCGATGGTGGCCACGATGAGTCGTTCCTCATCGGCCACCGGCTCCACCAGCCAGGTGCCGTCAGGGGCGGCGATGCACGAGCCGCCGCTCGCCATGACCTCAGCGGCCGTCTCGCGCAGCAGCTCCACGTGCGGCAGCCCGTCGGGAATGTCGGCGCGCCGCATGACACCAGACACCGAGATCACGTACGACCGGGCCTCGCGCGCGATGAACCGCGTAATGTCGCCGGTGTTGTGCATCCCGCCCGGCCAGATGGCGACGTGCAGGTCCTCTCCCTGCGCGTACAGCGCGGCACGCGGCAGCGGCATCCAGTTCTCCCAGCAGTTCAACCCGCCCACGGTGAACGCGCCCAGCCGGTGCGTCACCAATCCGTGGCCGTCGCCCGGCGCCCAGCTCAACCGCTCTTCATACGTCGGCATCAGCTTTCGGTGCACACTGCGCACGTCGCCAAGCGCGTCGATGTACACGAGGCTGGCATACACGCTGTGACCACCACGATCGGCGGGACGTTCAATGCAGCCGAGGATGACGGCGATGTGGTGCGCCCTGGCGGCGGCGCAGACCGGCGCGAGGTGTCCGCTCTCAACCTGGACGGCCTGATCGAGGTAGTGCGCATGCAGCGCCTTCTGCACCGACGAGTCGAAGCGGGCGCCGTCGGTGCGCTCAATCCAGAACGGGTAGCCCGGTACCAGCCCTTCGCCGAAGGTCACCAACTGTGCGCCTGCGCGGGCCGCGTCCGTGACGCGGTCCACCACCTTGGCAATGGTCCGCGCGCGATCGAGCCAGACCGGGGCCATCTGGGCCGCGGCGACGGTCAACAGTTCCGTATCAGGTGCCTGCACGCGTTCAGCCCTCGCGCGACGCGTTGAGACCGGTCACGCGCCAGAAGTGACGAAAACCCCGGGATTCCCCGCTTCGGAAGCTAACAACGGGCATCGGCGGCCGGCCGGCGGCCCGGACCAGGCCCCTGCTGACCAGTCATTATGTTTCTGGAACAATCGCCCGCCCCCGGCCGTTTGCGCCCGTGGCCGCGAGCTTGCGCTGCGCCCTCCCTCCCGTCCCGATGAACTTCCTCGAAGCCGTCCGCCTCGCGTTCGACACCATCCGCGTGCAGAAGCTCAAGAGCTTCTTCACGCTGACCGGCGTGATGATCGGCGTGATGTTCCTCATCGCCGTCATCTCGATCGTCGAGGGCATGAGCCGCTACGTCGAGGAGGACTTTGCCGCCAAGCTGCTGGGCGTGAACACCTTCACGCTCCGGCGACGCCCGTTCGTGCAGGTGGGCGGCGTCACCGAGGACCAGTGGCGCGAGTTCCAGCGCCGTCCGCGGCTCACGGACGCCGACGTCGCCGTGGTGCGCGCCGTGCTCCCGCGCGGCGCCCGCAGCGCCATCGAGAACGTGACGTTCGCCAACGCCAGCGTGCCCAACGCGCGGCCCAAGTCGGTGCAAACGGTGGCCGCCGATCCCGAGTACTTCCGCATCAAGAAGTACGTCCTGTCGGCCGGGCGCGTCTTCACCCAGCAGGAGGCCGACCTCGGCCTGCCGGTGGCCGTCATCGGGTCGGAGCTGGTGGAGTCGTTCTTCCCCGACCTCGACCCCATTGGGCGCGAGGTGCGGGTGGGCGGCATCCCGTACCGGGTGATTGGCGTCATCGAAAAACAGGGGATGGTCTTCGGGTTCTCGCTCGACCGCCTGCTCATCGCGCCGTACCAGTCGCCGCTGTCGCGCGTCACGAATCCGCGCGGCGACATCGCCGGCCTCATCGTGCAGACGCCCACGCGCGAGGAGATGGACGGCGCCATGGAGGACGCCCGCGAGGCGATGCGCGGCCACCGCAACCTGCGGCCGGGCCAGGGCGACAACTTCACGCTCGAGTCGCAGGACCAGGCGCTCGCCTTCTTCGACGGCATCAAGTCAAAGCTCATCGTCTTCGGCACCGCGCTGCCGGCCATCGGCCTCGTCGTCGGTGCCATGGTGATCATGAACATCATGCTCGTCGCCGTAGCCGAGCGCACACGCGAAATCGGCATTCGCAAGGCGCTCGGCGCCCGGCGCAAGGACATCCTGATGCAGTTCCTCATTGAGGCCGCCACGCTGTCGGTCCTTGGCGCGGCCATCGGCATCGCGCTGGGCTTTGGGCTGGCAAAGGTGATCGCCGCGGTGTCGCCACTGCCGGCGGCGGTCGCGCCGTGGGCCATCGGCGTCGCGCTGCTGCTCGGCGCCGGCGTCGGCATCGCCGCGGGCCTGTACCCCGCCAGTCGGGCCGCGCGGCTCGACCCCATCGCCGCCCTCCGGCAGGAATAGCCGATGCCCTTCTCCGAGCGGCTCTTCCTGATGGGCGAGGGCGTCCGGCTGGCCTTCGACGCCATCCGCGCCAACCGCGTCCGCGCCTTCCTGACCATCTCGGGCATCGCCATCGGCGTGCTCGTGGTGGTGGTGATGGCGGCGGCGACCAACGGCATCCAGCAGAGCTTCAAGGCCGACGTCGACGCCACCGGCGCGGCGACGTTCCAGATCCGCCGGCGCGACATCCGCCTGTCCGGGTGCTCCCCCACCGACGACACGTGCACCGACCGGCGCAATCCGGCCATCAACAACACCGAGCGCGCAGCCATTCGTCGCCTGACGACCGTGGCGTCTGCCACCGACATGTGGAGCTCGAGCGCCGACATGCGGTATCGCGACCGCAACCTGCCCGACGTCGGCTACGACGCCATGTCGGCCACCTGGATGGAGATCGATCGCGGCGACATTGCCCCCGGACGCAACTTCTCGTCCGTCGAGGCGCAGTCGGGAGCGCGCGTGGCCATCGTCAACGACTCGCTCAAGCAGCAGTTGTTCGGGGATTCCGATCCGCTGGGCAAGACGGTGATGATCGACAACGTCGCGTTTTCAGTCATCGGCGTCTACCGCACCACGGCCGGCTTCCTGAAGTCGCTCAGCGGGCGCGGGCCCGACAAGGCGCGCGCGATCATTCCGTACATGGCCGCCAAGCAGTCGCTGGGCCTGTGGGACCGCAATGCCTTGATGATGGTGAAGCCGGTGGAGGGCGTGCCGCAGAGCGAAGTGATGGACGACGTGACGGCGGCGCTGCGCGCGCTGCGCGGCCTTCGTCCGTCGCAGGTGAACAACTTTGCCCTGATCACCAACGACCGCCTGATGGAGACGTTTGACCAGTTGTTCGGCGCGATCTTCCTCGTGGGGCTGGCGCTGTCGGCGGTGGGCCTGCTGGTGGGCGGCGTGGGCGTGGTGGCCATCATGATGATCTCGGTGACCGAGCGCACGCGCGAGATCGGCGTGCGCAAGGCGCTCGGCGCGACGGCCGGCACCATCCTCTGGCAGTTCCTCGTGGAAGCGGCGACGCTGACGATGCTGGGATCGAGCATCGGCCTGCTGATCGGCTGGCTCATTGCGCTGCTCGTGCGCACGGCAACGCCCGTGCCCGCCGAGGTGCCGGCCGCGGCGGTGATCGCCGCGCTGGTGGGCAGCGTCATCACGGGCGTGGTGTTCGGCATCCTGCCGGCCATGCGTGCGGCGAGGCTGAACCCGGTGGACGCGCTGCGGTACGAATAGCCCTGCGGGGTGATGCCGGGGCGAGGGCGCACCACCAGCACTGGCGCTGGTGCCCACCTGGTGGAAAGATGGTGCATGCCTTTCTGCGAGTCTTCCGTGCGCCGCCTCCTTGCCGTGTCTCTCGCCGTGCTCCCTCTCGCCGCGCTGGCACAGGGCGTTCCGACGGAGGAGAAGACCTACTTCGAGTTTCAGGTGAACATCCCGGCCCGGCAGGCGCCCGGATCGCGCGCGCCGCTGTATCCGCCGGCACTCAAGGCGAACGGCGTGGGAGGCGAGGTGCTCGTCCAGTTCGTCGTCGACACGCTGGGCATGCCGCTGGTGGGGACCTTCAGGGTGCTGAAGTCCTCACACGAGCTGTTCTCGCTCGCCGTGCAGGACGCCCTCCCGGCGATGCGCTTCATCAGCGCCGAGCATCAGGGCCACAAGGTGCGGCAGCTCGTGCAGCAGCCGTTCGTGTTTGCCATCACCAACGATGCATCGGCAGCGACGACCAGGGCCGACGGCGGTGTCGCGGCACCGCCGGCGCCGGTTCGGGCCTCCGGGGCGCCGACGGCCGTGCGCGGCTTTCGGGTGGACGTCCCGCCGCCGCCCGCGCCCAACGCGCGCTGGTACAAGGGCAACACCCACACGCACACGATCAACAGTGACGGCGATTCGTCGCCTGACGAAGTGGTGAAGTGGTACCAGGAGCACGGCTACAATTTTCTCGTCCTCACCGACCACAATTACCTCACCTCCATCGACAGTCTGAGCGCGAAGTACGGCCGCGCGGGGGAGTTCCTCGTCGTGCTCGGCGAGGAGATCACCGACAAGTTCGGTGACAAGCCCATTCACATCAACGGCCTCGACCCCGTGCGGAAGATCGAGCCGCAGGGGGGCGCCAGCGTGGCCGACGTGATGCAGCGCGACGTGGACGCCATTCGGGCCGCGCGCGGCGTGCCGCACATCAACCACCCGAACTTCCGGTGGGCCATCACCGCCGGCGACCTGAAGCAGATCAAGAACTACAAGCTGTTCGAGATCTACAACGGCCATCCGCAGGTGAACAACGTGGGCGGCGGGGGCATGCCGGGACTCGAGGAGATCTGGGACGACATCCTGACGGCCGGCCAGATGCAGTACGGCATTGCGGTGGACGACGCGCATCACTTCAAGCGCCCCGACGCCCGCACGGCGGCACGTCCCGGCCAGGGGTGGGTGGTGGTGCGGGCCGAGACGCTCGAGTCGCAGTCGCTGCTCGCGGCCATGGAACGCGGCGACTTCTATGCCAGCACCGGCGTGGAACTTCGCGACTACCAGGTGAACTCCGCGTCGATGACACTCGTGGTGAAGCCCAATGCGTGGAGCAAGTTCCGCATCCAGTTCATTGGCTCGGGCGGCAAGGTGCTGAGCGAGAGCACCGCCAACTGGGCGACGTATCGCTTTCGGGGCGACGAGGGCTACGTGCGGGCGCGGGTCATCGAGTCCAACGGCCTGATGGCGTGGACGCAGCCAGTGCGGGTGGGTTCGCGGCCGTAGTCCGGCCGTAGTCCGGCCGAGGGCCTGCCGCAGGCTCGCTGCCGGCCGGTCGCTCCTACGCGCTCGCCTCACGCCACTGCGTAACGAGTCGCCGCAACAAAGCCAGCAGCAGCGCGCAGGCGGCGAGCGTGACCACCGCCGCCACCCGCGCGTTGGCCGTCGAGGCGTGTGCCAGGGCGGCGCTCTCGCGCATCGCCGTCACCAGCAGCGATGCCACCATCCACGCCGTGACACTCGTCGCGGCCCACGTGCGCAACGCAAGAAACGCCAGCGGAATCGCCGACACGGCAACGACCGCGAGCAGGACCGGATGCGGAAGCACGGTGCGTCCCGTGCCGACACTGACCACCAACACCGTCGCGAGGGCGCCCAGGAGCAGCGTCAGCGCGAGCCGTCGCCACGTGGACTGCGCGGCGAGCAGGATCACGAACACCACGATGCCGAGCAGCAGAACGCCGATGAACAACGAATCGGCCAGGCGCAGCGCCCCATCGAGCTGAGGCAGCAGCGCGTCCGCCGCATCAAAGGACGGCGCACCGGGAATGCGAGGGCGCACGAGATGCGCGATCAGGCCGCCCAGCGTGGCGAGCGCGCCCGCAAGGCCCAGCCCCGCGATAGCGGTGACCCGCCACGCATCGTCGCCCCCGGAAAAGAGCGGAATCCCCACCCGCCGGCGCAGTCCGTCAAACACCGACCATATCGCTGCCATCACCCCAACCATCACGAGCGACATCATCGCTTGCAGCCCCTCGCCGGCGAGGAACCGGTTCCACGGCTGGGCCGTGTCGTAGCCGGCGAGCGTGGATGGCAGTGCGTTCGCCGCGCCGAGCAGCTGGAGCACAGCAAGCGCGGCGAGCACCACGATGGCGCGGCGGCGGTTGAACAGGTGGTCGTGGCGCTGGGCGGCGCGGCGATTGCGCGCCCAGAACACCCCGCCCACCACGAGCAACAGCAGGGCAAGCCCGGCCCCGGCCGACACCATCAGGCGAGTCGTCTGCCGCTTGGTGTCGGCGCGCAGGAACGACTGCGGCAACTCCACGCTGCGCCGCACGAGTACCACTTCACTGCCGGCGAACTCGACGCGCACGCGCGCCAGCGCGTCGCCGGGCAGGTGCACCGCGGTATCCGAGAAGGTGATGGCGATGTCTACCCGTTGCCGCGCTGTCGCAGCGCCCGCCTTGCGATCCGTGGTGACGCGGGACTCCGACAAGCGGCCGGCGTCGATGCCTGCCACACGAAGCGCCGCAGACGCCGCGAGTCGCGCCGAGTCGACGGTGATGGAGTCACGCCACGCCGCATCCGGGAGCAGATGCCTCGTGTCGAGCACGCGACCGTCGGGCAGCACACGCACGCGCCACTCCTCGGCACGCTCCTCCACCCGGCCGTGCGGCCGCACGTAGCGCACGATCCACCAGGCCGGTGGCTGGTACGACGCGGAGAGGGCCTCGGCCTGGGGCTCGGCGCGGTGCTCCACGAGGAAGCGGCGCCACTCACCGAACGAATCCTCAGTCGTTCGCGCAAACCGCATCCAGTCCGCCGTCGTGACTCCACGGGCCGCAAGCACGGAGTCGGCCACCGTGAGCACGCGCGTGCGCATGGCCGTCGCCTCGGCGCCCAGCGTCGATCGCCGCGGCGCCGCGAGGCTCAGCGCGAGACCGCTGACGCCGAGCAGCAACGCGATCCACCGCGCACGCGACGACAGCGTGGTCAGCTCAAACGCCGAGGCCGCCTCGAGGGATGCGGGCGGTTCCGGCGCGCGCATGCCGCCCGCGAGGTCCGCATCCGACACGTCGACGAGTCCGCGCTGCCGCCACCACTGCCAGCCCACGGCGATGGCCGGCGCCAGCGCCACGAGCGCAATGATCGCTGCCGACACCCGGTAAGCCGGCGCGGACCCCGCGGCGGCGAAGAGCCCAAAGAGCACCAGGTCGTAGAGGAAGTGGCCGAGCATCGTGGCCAATGGACCAAGCCAGACGACGAGCGCCCCCCACAGGCAGGCGTCGAGAAAGATCTCCACGCCACGTGAGTAGGCCGGCCACGACGCATAGCTCGCGTGCGCAAACCCGAACACGAGCGCCGTCGCCACCACGCCAAGCGCCATCCAGCGCGTGCGCCCGGCTCGGTTGCCGACCCAGAGCGAGAGCAGCGACAGCGGCAGCACGCGGAACAACGCCTCTTCCCAGATGCCGGCCTCGAGCGACATCGCGATGCCGGCGAGCCAGGGTGCGCGCGTGGCCATCAGGTTGGGATTGTCCACGAGCTCCGCGGGCACCCACCAGCCGAACACGCGTCGCGTCACGAGGTAGAAGAGCGCCACGTACGCCAGCCCGAATGCGGCCAGCGTGTAGCCGGTGAGCACCCGGCCGGCGACGTGTCGAGTGCCGCGCGCGGCCCACCAGCGCCACCACGATACCTGCTTCGGGAACGCGCGACGGGAGACGACCTCCGCCGCCGCCAGCGTCAGCGCGAGTTGCAGCGCGGTGACCACGCCCGCGAACACAGCCGCAGCCACGTTGGAGGCGCGAAAGACCGTGGCTGATGCCGCGGTGTCGTAGTCGAACCACGCGAGCGGCAACTGGTTCAGCCCCGCCGCCAGCGCGCACACTCCGACGACGCCACCGACGATCCACGATTCCCGCCAGCAAATCTCTCCCGTGCCCGCGAAGTGCCGCAGCACGAGCAGCGCCCCGATAAGCAGCAGCAGGACGCCGGCGCCGGCGATGTTGGACAGCTGGGTGTTGGCGGAACGCATCTCGCCGTACCGGCGCTCGAACGCCTCGGGCACCGCCGCCCGGCGACGCGCCGCGGTGGGCACATCACCACCAATCGTGATCACGAGGCGCAGGGGCGCGGCCAGGAGCTTTCGGTCGGCACGCTCGAAGGTGAACGTGCGGTCCACCCGGCCGCTGCCGGCCTTCGTGTCGTAGCTCTGTGACGCCAGGCGCCATCGGTCTTCGCCTTCACCCAGCCACTGCGTGCGCACCTGCTCGGCGAGTCGCTGCGCCGAATCAGCGCTCAGCGTGGGCCGTTTGGTACTGTCCGCCAGGCGGCGCTCAAAACCGAGCACACGGCCATCAGGGGCCAGCGTCACCCGCGTCTCGTGCACCTCGCCGGGAGTGAATCGCCGCACGCCCCACGTGTAGAGCGCGTGGTCTCGACCGCCGACGATCGCCCGTACGGTGTCGGCGCCACCCTCGAAGTCGAGATACGTCTGGACGTCGTCGTCTCCCTCGAACCGCACCGCAGTGCGCGTGCCGTCCCGTGGCAAGGAGTGCGCCGCCGCAAACGAGTCGGCGACCGCGCGGGCCAGCGCCGGCGTAAGGTTCTGCTGCAGCGACACGAGCGGCAGCGCCCTCGGGAACAGAATCACCGCGGCCGCGACGCACGCCACCAATGCCGCCGCCAGCGACACGCCGATGCGCCGGGCCGACCAGGGCGCCATCACCCGGCGACCGCCCGCACCCGCACGGCCGTGCCGCAGAACGCCGCGTTGCCGCTCAGTTCATCCACACGCTGGTCATCGGTGAGGTCGTTGTGGCTCGCGCCGCCGTGCGCGCGCGCCGTGCGCAGGCGAACGCCCTCGCGCGCGTGCCCCCACCCGTGCGGAAGGCAGGCCACGCCCGGCATCATCGCGTCGGTGACGTCGAGTTCGACGTCGATCGTTCCGACGCGTGACTCCACCCGCACCGTCGAGCCGTCCGCGAGCCCGCGCGCTGCCGCGTCGTCGGGGTGCATCAGCAGCGCGCAGCGCTTCGTGCCCCGTGCAAGACGCTCGCTGTTGGCCATCCACGAGTTGTTGCTGCGCAGGTCACGCCGCCCGATGAGCAGCAGTTCATCCGCCGCCGCCGCCGGACGGTCGAGCATCGCCGCGAGCCGCGGCACGTCGGCGAGCATTCGCTCCGGGGCAAGCGCGATGCGCTTGTTCTCGGTGCGCAGGCGCTGCGGCAGCACGCTCGTGAGAGCGCCGAGGTCCACGCCGTGCGGCGCCAGCTGCAAGGCGTCCCACGAGACCTGCGCGCCATAACGACTTCCGGCCAGCGCGCGCTTCATCATGCCGCGCACGCCAAGCAGCTTCACCAGCATCGCCACGCCCCACGCCTTGGCCCGCGCCAGTGGACCGCCGCGCGCAAGCCGCATCGTCAGCTCGCTCAGGATCTGCCAGTCGTGGCGCGCGCCGGGCGTCGCGTCCATCACCGCCGGTGACCACTTGGCCGTGTTGCGGATGGCGAGCGTATGAAACACCAGGTCGTAGTGAT
>CAYHCW010000036.1:0-12005 GCA_964355025.1 uncultured Gemmatimonas sp.
CGTTGCGGTTCTCCCACTGCACCACGTTGTAGCGCGCGTCCATGGGGTCGGCGCCCTCGGGGAGATACTCCACGCGGAAGCCTCCCGTGAGCCCGGCCTTGTCGAAGGCCTCGGTCCACCAGCTCACGCCCTGGAACGTGGCGGTGCGCAGGGGCTCGGGAATGCCACGGTCGATGTAGTAGACCAGCGGGTTCTTGATGGGCGACCGTGCGTTGCGCGGATCGACGCGTTCCAGCCGGTGGCGCGCCGCCCACTGCTGCTGCAACTGCGCCTGGATGGGCTGCGCATAATCCTTGAAGCCGATGCCATAGAAGCCAACGCGGGGGTCGATGGCCCGCGGACGAAAGTTGTCGTCGGGCAGGCGGAGCAGCGTGATGTGCTGGCGCAGCGTCAGCGCCTTGCCGTCGGGAACGATTGACCCGACGACGCGCCCTGGCTGGGCCGCGGCGGCAAATGTGAGCGCAATGTCGATCTCGGTATTGTCGGCGAACGCCCTCGTGTACGGCGTGTAGACGCTCGACCGGTCGCGGGCCACCGCGTACGCGCCTTCCTGGCTGCGCTGCAGCGTGGCGCTGATGTCGTTCCAGTCGCGCATCACGAGGTCGGTGGCGTCCACCAGCAGCCTGCCGCCTTCCTCGGCCACGATGGGAAGCGCGGCGATGGTGCTGGGCGGAAACGACTCGTCCACCGTGCGCCGGTGCTCGGCCCCGCCGCTGGAGCGATAGCTCCAGTTCTCGAACACCACGAAGACCTTGTCGCCGTGGCGGTCGAAGCGCGCCACCTGCTCGGTGCCGCCCGAACCGCGGTCGATGCCAAGGGGATTGGAGCCAAGTCCCGTGGCGAGCGTGGCAAGGAAGAGCGCGCGCGTGGAGTCGCGTGGGATCTCCAGCCAGACGGCGCCGGTCTTGTCGTTGAGGTAGACGGGGATGAAGCCGTCGCGTTTGTCGAGGCCGGCGGTGCGCGCCGCGATGTTGGCGGCGGCGCTTGCGGCGGGCGGCTGCTGCGCCCCGAGGACGACAGGCAGGAACAGCGCGGCGAAGGCGCCGAGCAGGGGGGCTTTGGACACGGGCATGTGGAGACCAGGTGGCGGGTGACGCGCAGAACGTCGCTACGCCCGCCGGCGACCGCAAGCGCTTACTCGTTGATCACGAGACGCAGGGAGCCCGAGCTGCGCGTCGGCTTGCGACGATTCAGCATCGCCGACGCCTCCGCGACGGCGGCGGCGAGGTCGCGCACGGTGGCGTACTCCGCCCCCCCGAGCGACACCCGCAGCTTGAGCGGCCCGCGCGCCAGCTTGGTGCGCAGGGGCCAGGCGCCCTCGATGATCTGCTCAAAGCGGCGCAGCACCTCACCCGCGCTCGCCCCGGGAAGCACCAGCACGAACTCGTCGCCCTTCCAGCGAAAGAGGCGGTCGGTGGGGCGAATGGAGCTGCGCAGCACCTGGGCGCAGTGCCAGAGCAGTTCGTCGCCCGCCAGCGGGCCGTGTTCGCTGTTGATGCGGTGCATGTCGTCGATGTCGCAGACGATGACCGCGCCGTGCGATCCGCGCGCCACCTCGAGCCCCACTTCCTCGGCGAAACCGCGCTCATTGAGGCAGCCCGTCTTGAGGTCGTACAGTTCGGTGCGCCGCACCTGGTCGTGCGCCACGGCCAGCGCCTCGTTGGCGTCGGACAGTTCGCGGCTCGTCTGTTCCATGGCTACGGCGAGCGTGGCGATGCCCAGCAGCGCGAGGGAGAAGGCCTCGAGGTACGCGTGGAACCGCAGGGTGGCGCCCAGCGCGCCCGACGCGAAGCTGCCGGTGAGTGCGGCAACGCCGAAGGCGCCGAACCAGGTGGCCCATAACAGCGAGGCCAGCGCAAAACCGCCCGCCAGGATGCCGGTGCGGCGGCTGCGGCGACCGTCGGGCAGCAGCAGCAGCGATGCGCCCGCCCAGCCGAAGAGCACGAGCATCAGCGGGCTCTCCCAGAGCACGAGGGCGGGGAGCGAGGACGACGCGAGGGTGGCCACCACGGCGTACATCGCCACGCCGGCCGCCGTGTACCGCAGCACCGCCTGCCGCGGCAGGCTGCGGGCGAACAACGTGGAACCAAAGGCGAAAAGCGCCACGCCGAGGAGTGACGCGAAATGTGCGGCGAACACCAGCATGCGCACCCGTGCTCCGTCGGCCGACGCCACGGTATCGCCGATGCTCTGCAGAAAGGCGAACCGCGCCGCGTAGCCCACGGCCAGCGCCGTCCAGCCTTCGGACCACGTGGTGCGATAATCGCGCCGGCGCCGAATGCGCCGGGCCACCAACGACACCAGGAATGCAAACGTCACCGCCACGCCGGCGGCGGTGGCAGTGCCCAGAAGGGTGACCAGGTAGTCGATGGAGGATGTCATTCGCGGGAGCGCCTGCGGGTAAGAGGCTACACTCCCGAGTGTCGACCCCCGCCAGGGAATTGTTCAGTGCCCGCCAATGGGAAAGGGGGCCGCCGGCGAGATGCCAGCGGCCCCCCCTGTGCCTGTGTCCCCTGTACTGATCAGTAAGGCTTGACCATCGCCTTCACGTCCGCCGGGAGGTCGAATATGGCTGGCTCGACCTTGTCCCACTCGTAGGCGCTGAACGTCAGCGTGACGTCGCCCTGCGGCGTCTTCTGGATCACCCGGGTCGGCATCTTCACCCCACCCTGCTCCTTGTAGTCCGCGAGCACGACCGTGACGTCCATCTTTCCCATCTGCGTCTCGGTCGATCGGATGGCGCCGGCCGCCAGGCCGGTTTCGGCATCGAAGTACTGGATGGTCTCGCCACCGACGGTCTTGACGAGCTTGACCTTGTAGCACTTGCGTCCCTCAAAGTCCTCGAGTGCGATCGTCTCGATCTTTGAGTACTTGCTGACATCGGGAAAGTCGGCAAAGAAGTCGCCCTGCGACTTGGCCTGTTCCATCATCTCGCCGCTGAGGATGATCGCGCCTTGCCCCGGCTGGACAGCCCACGCCGTGGTACCGTCGTAGCCCTGCACGGCCTCGCCGAACGACCCGATGGTGATCTGCTGCAGGAACTTCGCGGGCTTGGCGCGATACAGGTGCACCGGGCCTTCAATGCCCATCGCGGCCATCGAAAACGTGCCGGTGATGTGCAGCGAGCTGTGCTTGTCCATGGCGTCTCGGCCGCCCATCGCGGCCACATGCTTGGCAACGAGGGCCGTGCCGTCCGGCAGCGCCTGCGCAGACGCGGCCACGGGGAGCAGACCGGCGAGAGACACCGCAATCAGCGTGCGTCGAACGTTCATGTAGGACCTCGGGAAGTGGCGGAACCGGCCGCAGGTGGCCGATCGACGCCTGAAATGTGGTGGAGCGCTGGGGGACGGCGCCATATACCGGGCGCCTTGGGTTCGGCCGCGAAGCGGCCGACACTGAAGACATGGAACTGCTGCTCTCGCGCCTGCCGATTTTCGACCGGCAGGAACGCATCATCGCCTACGAGGTGCTGCACCACGTGGTTTCGGGTGGGGACGCCGACGTGGGGAGCGACGCCGGGGACGAGCAGGCCGTGCGCCTGCTCGTCGACGCCCTGCTCGGCGTGGGACTGCGCGACGTGGCCGAGGGGCAGCCGGCGCTGGTGAGCATCCCGCCGTCGCTGCTGCGTGACGACGCGCTGCTGCAGCTGCCGGCGGCGCAGATGATCCTGGGCATCGATGCCACGGCGCCGCTGGCCGCCGACACCTTCGACACGTGCGCCGCACTGTCGGACCGGGGATTCCGGCTGGCATTGCTTGGCTTGTGGACGGGCGCGCCCGGCGCCGAGTTGCTGCCGGTGGTCGGCGCGGCACGCGTGGATGCGTCGGCGCTCACACCCGAGGCGCTCGCCGCCACGGCCGCGATGGCGGCGCGCCACGAGGTGCACCTGATCGCGGAGCATGTGCGCGACCGCACGGTGCGCGACCGCTGCCTCGCGCTGGGGTTCTCGGCGTTCCAGGGGTACCGGTTTGCCCAGGCCCAGACCGTGGTGCGGCGCGACCTGCGCGCGTCGCACGGCGCGCTCATCGCGCTGTTGAACAAGCTGCGCGACCCGGCCATGCACGACAAGGAGCTGGAGGAGAGCTTCCAGCGCGACCTGCCGCTGAGCTACAAGCTGCTGCGCATCGTCAACTCGGCGGCGATGGGCCGCCGCGAGGTCTGGTCGATTGGGCACGCCATTCGCCTGCTCGGACGCGGCGCACTGTATCAGTGGTTGTCGCTGCTGCTGCTCGGCGGCGGCGCGAGCGGGGGCGTGCAGGACGAACTGTCGCGCGCCTCGCTCGCGCGCGGGCGGCTGTGCGAACTGCTGGGCACTGCGGCCGGCGTGCCGCGGGCCGGGCCGTCGCTGTTCATCACCGGGTTCTTCTCTCTGCTGGACGTGGTGCTCGGCGTGCCGATGAACGAACTCGTGGGGCAGCTTGACCTCGCCAGTGACGTGCGCGCGGCCCTGCTCGCCCGCGAGGACTTTTACGGCGCGGTACTGGCGCTGGCCGAAGCGTACGAGGAGGGCGACTGGGCGGCAGTGCTGGTGGGTGCGGCCGACGTGGGCGTGGAAGCGGCGGAGATTCCCGCGCTGTTCCGGGAATCGCTGGCCTGGGCCAAGGCCCAGCGCGCTACCGACCAGGCGGCGGCGTAGGTGACCCCGGCGGCGGCGACAGCCCCGCCTCGACGGCAAGCCGAATGCGCTCTCGCTGACGCTCGTTGCCTCCCACGATGACGGCGATGAGGTTGTTCTGCAGCACGAACATCGGCGGCTCGGCGAACGGCGAGGGCTGTCCCCGCGGAATCGCTGTGAGGGTGTCGATGGTCGCGCTGACCGCGCGGCGCGCGAGGCTGTCGCCGTAGATCCACACCAGCAGGTGCGCAGTCCCGAGGCGAAACCCAGCGGGCTTCACCCCGTAGTCCGGGTGCGACGGCAGGGAGTCGTCGGGGTGCGGCGCGAGACCGGCGTTGACCAGGCGCTCGGTCAGCTGCGGCAGGTCCCACCGCCCGGTGGCGGCCGGGCGTGGCGCCGTACGCACTGCCTGCGCCACCGAGTCGACGCGGCTGCGGTCGAGAGCCGATTGTGCCTTGCGGGGATCAGCGTCGGCGCAGCCGACGAGGCACGGGCACAGGCACAACCAGAGGCACGGGCACAGGCACAGGGAGAAGAACTGGCGCATATTCTGAATATGTCACACGGACGCTCCGAAGGAATGCAGGCCCCCGATTTCACGTTCGATACGCCGTGGGAGCAGCACCTCGAGTTCCACAAGCGCATCGAGGGCACCACGACCGTCCTCTTTTTCCTGCGCTACCTCGGGTGTCCGATCTGTCAGTCCAAGATCAGTGAGATCAGGCACGACGCCGCGCAGTTCAGGGCGAAGGGTGCTTCGGTCTTCGTGGTGCTGCAGAGCGACCCCGCGGTCGTGAAAGCGGCCTTGGAGGACGGCGACGCGATGCCCTTCACGATCATCTGCGATCCCGGGCAGGCGATCTTCAAGCTCTACGGCGTGGAGCCCGGGAACATCTTCCACTACATCGCGCCGTCGGTCATCCTGAAGTCCATCAGGGCCTCGCGCAGCGGATTCGCGCGCGGCCTGAAGGAAGGCAACGAGTTGCAGCGCCCCGCCGTCTTCATCATCGACCGGCACAAGACCGTCGCCTTTGCCTATTTCGGCAAGAACATCGGCGACCTTCCCGAGAACGCCGTCATCGCCGCCCGACTCAAGGGCGTGCGCAAGGCCGGCCGATGAGCGCACACGCGTCGTTGGTCGCCGACGTCATCGTGGTCGGGTCGGGACCGGGTGGCGCCACGGTCGCCCGCGAGCTGTCGAGGGCCGGCAAGAAGGTGCTGATCTTTGAGCGCGGGCACGATCACCGCGGCCGCTTCTATTACGGCACGTACGCCGGGGCGACGCTCTATTCCGACAAGATGAGCTTCCTCTTCACCGACGAGGGGCTCAACATCATCAGCCCCATCATGGTGGGCGGGGCGACCTCGATGTTCTGCGCCTGCGCGGCGCCGCCTCCCGCGTGGCTCAAGGACAAATACCGCATCGACATCGACCGGGAGGTCCTGGAGACCGAGGGTGAGCTGCACATCGCGCCTCTCCCTCCGGAACTGCGCGGCGCGGCCAGCACGCGCATCGCCGAGGCGGCGGGGGCGCTGGGGCACGAGTGGTTTGCCCAGCCGAAGTTCATGTCGCCGGCGCGCGCGAAGAAGTTCACGTGCACGTCGTCTTGCATGCTGGGATGCCGCTGCAAGGCCAAGTGGAACGCCGGCGAGTGGATTGACGACGCGGTGAGGGCAGGAGCGCAACTTCACACCGGGGCGAAGATCAGCCGAGTGCTGCGGGACGGCGATGTCGTGCGCGGCATCGAGGGCACGATGGGCGGACGGCAATTCACGGCCACGGCGCCCGTGGTGGTGCTCGCCGCCGGCGGCATTGGCACGCCGCGCATCCTTCAGGCGTCGGGACTGACCCAGGCCGGCGTCGGCATGACGATGGACACCACCGTGATGGTGTACGGCCTGGACAAGGAGAAGGGCACGGGGAAGGAACCGCCGATGACGTGGTCGTGGGAGAATGACGACGAGGGCTACATGCTCTCCACGCTCATCGACCCGTGGCTGCTGTATCCCCTGGGGGCGGTGCGCGTGGGCCTCAAGCCGGCGCTGATGTGGCCCAGGTGGGGCAACCTGCTCGGGGTGATGATCAAGCTCAAGGACGACATCTCGGGCGGTGTGTACGCCAGCGGCAGGATCAGCAAGCCGCTCACCGACCGTGACGCAGCCGCGCTCGCGAGCGCACGCCGCATGTGCGAGCGCATCCTCATCGAGGCCGGCGCCGCGCCGTCGTCCATCTTCATGCGCCCGCTGATGGGCACGCACCCGAGCGGGACGGTGCGCATCGGCACGATGCTCGACCACGACCTCAAGACGGAGATTGACGGCCTCTACGTCTGCGACGCCAGCACGTTTCCCGAGTCGCTCGACCGGCCGACGGTGCTCACCATCATCGGCCTGGGCAAGCGGCTGGCCGGGCACCTGCTGGGCACGGCGCCGCGCGGCGAGGTGACCGCATGACGATTCTCGTGACCGGCGCCACGGGGTTCATCGGCGCGGCCGTCGTGCGGACGCTGCTCGACGACGGGCTGACCGTGCGCTGCCTCGTGCGAACGAACAGCGACCGCTCCAACCTCGCGGGGCTCGCGCTCGAGTACGCCGAGGGCGACGTGACCGACCTCGACTCGATTCGCCGCGCGCTGCCGGGGTGCGACCAGGTGATCCACATGGCGGCGATTTACGCCATCTGGATGAAGGACCCCAACCTGATGTACCGCGTGAACGTGAACGGCACGCACAAGGTGCTCACCGCGTGTCGCGAGGCGAGCATCGAGAAGGTCGTGTACGTGAGTTCGACGGCCGCACTCGGCGCGCACGGCAAGACGCCGGCCAACGAGTGCGCCGAGTTCAACATGGCGCGCACGGGGGACCACTACTTCATCTCCAAGTACCAGTCGGAGCAGTTGGTGCTCGACTTCGCCGCCAGGGGCCTGCCGGTGACCATCGTGAATCCCTCGGTGCCGCTGGGCCCACGCGACATCAAACCCACGCCGTCGGGCGCGCTCATCATCAACGTGATGAAGGGTCTGTTGCCCGGCTACATCGATGGCGGGCTGAACCTCATCGACGTGCGCGACTGCGCGCGTGGCATCGTGAACGCGCTTTCGCGCGGGAAGCGCGGCGAGAAGTACGTGCTGGGCAACCGCAACGTAAGCATGAAGGAGTTCTTCGACCTCATCGTGAAGGTCGCGGGCTCGGGCAAGGCGCCGGCCATCAGGTTCCCGGTGTTCATGGCGGTGCAGTCGGGGTACGCGTACGAGTTGCTGGCCCGCATCACCGGCAAGCCGCCCATCAACACCGCCGCGTGGGTGCGCGTGGGCAGCCACTACTCGTGGTGGGACTCTTCAAGGGCCGTGAGGGAGCTGGGGCTGCCGCAGACGCCCGTGGAGGAGAGCATCGCGCAGGCGATCAGTTGGTTCAGGGAACAGGCGTATCTCTGATGGCCGTCGACGGCCTGAAGAAGGTGCTGGGGCTTTCCGAGACGACCTTCATTGCGATCGGCATGACGGTAGGTGGCGGCATCTTCGTCTTCACCGGCATCGTGCTGAAGATCACCGGGCCGGCGCTGCCGATTGCCTTCGCGCTGGCGTGGATCCCGATCCTCATCAGCATGCTGCCGCTGGCCATGCTCGGTGCGGCGATTCCCACCACGGGCGGGAACTACAAGTACCCGAGCCGCATGGTCTCCCCGGGATTGGCGTTCACCGGCATCTGGGTGTACGCGCTCGCGACCTTCTTTGGCCAGATTCCACTCTACAGCCTCACGTGCGCGCGCTACGTGAACGCGGTCTTTCCGGGCATCCCCCCGCTCGCGTTCGCGGCGGGGCTCGTCACGTTCTTCTGCCTGGTCAACGTGCTGGGCGTCAAGCTTGCCGCACAGGTGCAGGGCGTGATGGTCGTGGTGCTTGTCGCTGCGATCCTGTTCTACGGGGTGCAGGGGCCAATGCACTTCGACGCATCGCGATTTGACCACGTCATGCAGAAGGGCACGGGCAGCCTGTTGCTCGGCACCGCGCTGCTCACCTTCACGTACATCGGCTCCAACGGCATCATCGAACTCGGCGGCGAGATCAGGGAGCCGGGCACGGTCATTCCGCGCGCCCTGTTCATCACGTTTCCCGTCGTGGCCGTGCTGTACCTGCTGGTGGCGGTCACCACGGTGAACGCCGCCCCGTGGCAGAGCCTCGTTGGCGTCGAAGAGCCGGTCATCAGCACGGCACGCGCCACGCTCGGGAGCGCCGGCTTTGTTTTCTTCATGCTGGGCGGCGCGGTGTTGGCGCTCACCACCACGCTGAACGCGCTCTTCATCTTCGGCACCAAGTCGCTGCTCGTCATCATCGACGACGGCCTGCTTCCGCGCTCTCTCGGCGCGATCAACCGGCGGTTCGGCACTCCGCATTACCTGCTGCTGCTGGTCTGGGTCATCTCGATGCTCGGCATCGCGTCGGGGTTCTCGCTGGAGACGTTCGCGAGCTACTCCGCGCTCGGCGGCATCATCATCTTCATTCCGGTGCTCCTGGCCGCGCTCGTGTTGCCAACGATGTACCCGGAGCGTTACGCAGCCTCGAGTTTCAAGCTGTCGGGCTTCTGGTTGCATGCCTGCTGTGTCGTGGGCATCGCCATCTCGGTCTTCTTCAGTGTGGTCATTCTCATCGACTTGAAGTCCGGCTGGAAGATCTCGCTCTTCCTCGTGTTCATTCTCTCCGGGGCCGTCTATTACGCGCTGCGTGCGCGCTTTCTCAGGGGACGGGGGGCTGACCCGGCCTTGTTGAAGGCGAGCTCCGAGTGGGCGGAGTAGTGCTGCCGCTCTTCCAGAAATATCCGTCGCTCGCCGAGCGGCTATCGTATGCGAGCCTCGGCGTGTTCCCCACGCCGGTCGAGCGGCTGGAGCACATGGGGCATGCGAACCTCTGGATCAAGCGTGAGGACCTCTCGTCGAGCGTCCATGGGGGGAACAAGGTTCGGAAGCTCGAGTTCACGCTGGCTGAGGCACAGCGAACGGGGCGCAGAACAGTTTTGACGATGGGAGGACTCGGCACCAACCACGGGCTGGCGACGGCGATCTTCTGCGAGCAACTGGGGATGGCCACGCGCCTGCTGTTGTATGACCAGCCCGTCACGCGCCAGGTAAGGGAGACCCTGCTCCTGCTGCACAAACACGGCTCTGAGCTTCACCGTTACCGGACGCTGCTGGGCGCGGGGGTTGCGTTGTACACCACGCAGCGCCTGCTGAACCCGCGGGCGTACCTGCTGCATTCGGGTGGCTCGTCGCCGCTGGGGACTGTTGGCGTGGTGAATGCGATGTTTGAACTGCGCGCGCAGGTAGATGCGGGATTGCTGCCCGAGCCCGACTACATCTTCTGCCCGCTCGGTTCGAGCGGCACGATGGCGGGACTCTCGCTCGGCGGCATCCTGGCCGGACTCAAGTCACAGGTCATCGGCGTGCGCGTCACGCTCGACCATGTGGGGCCAGTGTCAATTGCAAACGCGGGTACCGTGCGGAAGCTCATGCAACGGACGCTGGCGCTGCTCAGGGCGCACTCATCTGAAGTGCCGGCGGTGACGGTGCCGGAGCAACGCGTGCTCGACGCCTATTTTGGAGACGGCTATGGCCACGCCACGCATGAGGGCCAAGCCGCTTCGGTGCGCGCGCTGGAGCTGGAGGGCCTGCGCCTCGACCCGACGTACACGGCGAAGACTTTCGCCGCGGTGTGCGACTTCGTTGGCGCGCCAGAGAACGCCGGCGCAACGGTGCTCTACTGGCATACGTACGATTCCACGGACAGGTCCGCGGATGCCGCCTCGATTGACTATCATGAGCTGCCGAGCGCGCTGCATTGGGTGTTCGAGGGCCCCGAAACTGGTACCAACCGATGAGCAATCACCCGGGCAATCGCGAGGACTCTCCTCTGGACCACCACGTCCGCCTCGACAAATGGCTCTGGGCGGCGCGCTTCTACAAGACGCGGGTTGCCCTATTTGCCGAAAATCATGATCGCCCGCGGAGAATGAGCGGCGTTGCGTTCTAACTCATTTCCGCTCATGCAGTTCTGGTACGACCCGCTGGCATGAACCGACCGGAACTGGTGGGGACGGACTGCCCCGCCTGTGCCCCCGATTCAGAGGCCGATGGAAAGAAGCTGCTCAAGGAACTGACGGCGAAGCTGGATAGGGAAACGGACGGATCTGAAACGACCACGCGTCGGAGCACGAAATGAACAAGAAGATTGAGAAGGCCGTCTTGGCTTCGCTGCGGCAGGCGGTGGCAATCCGCGAAGGCACGGCAAGGCCGGCAAAGAGATACACGCTTGCCAGCCGCACGGCGCTGCCGCGCGATAGGGCTCTGCGTGACCGGAACGGAACGGTCCGCGGGTGAATGTAGAGTTATGCGCATGCAGGCAGTTCGGTGTAGATTCGTCATATGGCCGTAGCGTTCGAGTGGGACCAGGCAAAGGATCTGGCGAATCAGCAGAAGCACGGGGTGGCCGTCAATGAGGCTTGCACAGTCCTCGGTGATTCGTCTGATCAGCGCCCGCCCGGCAACCCCGCGTGAGCGACGCAAGTATGAAACAGACTTCCGCTAAGCCCCGACGTGTCGCGCGTCCGCGCGCCGAACCTGACGAGATGCGCGCTGAATACGATTTCAGCAACGCGGTGCGGAATCCGTACGCGGCGCGCTATGCCGCGGGCTCGAATATCATCGTGCTCGAACGGGACGTGGCTGCGCAGTTTCCGAACTCGGCGTCGGTGAATGAGGCGCTGCGGTCGTTGGCGAGCGTGATCGCGGGCCGCAAGCGCAAGGAACCATCGCGCCGCCGCAGCGCATAACCGGAAGTCGTGGTTCTGAATCTGCATCTTCGTGTGGGGCACGATGGACATTGATGAGTTCGACGAGCTCGACGGGCTGTACGCTGACCCGAATGGTCCTGCGTACCAACAGACGGAAACGCGCAGCGGCCCGCCGCTCGAATATGTTGCTGACAAGCTGTGTGAGTCGCTCCGGGCGCTTCACCAGCTTCACTCCCAACTGGAGGCGCAGGCTGGGCGCGCTGCGGGAGAATCGGCGCTTGGTCCCTATCCAACAGCGAGGGATCTCGCGCACGGCATGGAAGCGGCGTTCTATCAGGCATGCGTGTCGTATCTCGCGCTGCAGAACATGCTGGCGCACGCCAGCCCGCCGGAGTTCGCTGAACGCCTGCTGGCGATGGACCGCGACGAATTTGACGGGTGGCTTGCAGACATCGCTCGAGGTGGGAGCGTCACGTAGGCGAAGCGACAGCGGGGCAAGTCGAGCTCTTCCACTGCGCATATCTCCCGCCTTCAGGTAACGGCGCCAACCACTGTCGTCACGGAACGGCGTCGAGTGCGGTGCCGGCCGTGACGCGGGCCTGGGCCC
>CAYHCW010000037.1:0-11982 GCA_964355025.1 uncultured Gemmatimonas sp.
CGCCGTCCGAGGTCTTCCACAGCCCGCCGCCGCCGGCGCCGAAGTAGGCCTCCTTCGCGCGCCCCTTCACGCCGCTGACGGCAATCGAGCGGCCGCCGCGATCGGGGCCGACGTTGCGCCACTTGTAGGACTTCAGGAGCGCAGAATCGGCGCCCGGCGCGACGAACGGCTCCCGCGCATCAAGGGCGCGCTGGCCGGCGCCGGCGCCGGTGAGTGTCAGGAACACGGCGAACAGGCCCGGCAGGGTCAGCGAACGGCGAACACGATGCATGCCTGGTTCCTCGGCTGGGAGCAGTGGCGACGGCGTCGCGGCGGACACGCGCCGCGGCACCTCAACTTGGCGGAAGGAGCCGGATCACGGCAACCTCCCTTCCGACGGCTCCCTGCCGACGGCTCCCCATTTCGTCGGCGAGCGCTGGCGTGTATTTTCGTGGCGACGGCGACACGCCGCCCCTTTCAGGAGCCATGGTGCAACTCGAGATCATCGCACTCAACCTGCTGTACGCGGTCGCCGGCGTCGTGATCATGTTCGTGAGTTACCGCGTCATCGACCAGCTCACGCCTCAGGTGAACTTTCCGGAGGAACTGAAGCGCGGAAACATCGCGGTGGCCATCTTCGTGGCGGCAATCTTCCTCTCGATTGCCATGATCATCGCGCGCGCGCTGAACTGACGCCGGTGCGCCTGTTCGTGATGGTGCCCGCCCTGGTGCTGTGCGCGTCCTCGCTCCCGGCGCAGGCCGTGCCGGCCGTGCCGGCCGTGCCGGCCGCGCCCGGCGCCGTGGCGCGACGACAAGCCGAGCGCAACGCGAGCCGCTACGACGACACGTTCAAGCGATACAGCAAGCGCTACTTCGGCCCCGGGTTCGACTGGCGATACTTCAAGGCGCAGGGGATGGCCGAGAGCGGCCTCGACCCCAACGCGCGCAGCTACGTCGGCGCCCGCGGCGTGATGCAGCTGATGCCGTCGACGTTCTCCATCATCCAGACGCGGCGCCCGGAGTTCGCGTCCATCGACGACGCCGAATGGAACATCGCCGCCGGCATCATGCACGACCGATACCTGTGGAAACTGTGGACCTCATCCATCAGCGAACAGGAGCGTCCCGCGTTCATGTTTGCCGCCTACAATGCGGGCGAGGGGACGATCAACCGGGCGCGCACGGCGGCCCGCGCACAGGCCAACGATGCCACCGCGTGGTCGCACATCGAGCAGGTGGCGCCCACCGTGCCGCGCTGGCGGTATCGCGAGACGCTGGGGTACGTGCGGAAGATCGACCAGTACTACGGCCGGCTGCGCCGCCCGCGCTGAGCGGGACCGGTGTGGCAATTGTCGCAGGCGCCGTGATGCCTTTGAACACGACTGAGCATTTCCTCCATCCAATGTCACCCTGACGAGGACCTGACCGTGAACAGAACATGGTGCGCGCTGCTGGGAGTTCTCTGCGTGTCGATGACCGCCGCCCCAGCCGCCGCGCAGAAGAAGGACGCCGCGAACTGCACGGACCACGCGCTCCTCTCCCGCCTCCCGGACTACTGGATCCAGGCGTGCACCCTCAAGCAGTTCGACGCCTATGCGTTTGCCGCCGGCAAGGGGAAGACGACGGTGGAGGGTCAGTTCACCCTGATCCGGTACCAGCCGCCGGCGGGCCTGGCAACCAAGCCAAGCACGCTACAGGTGCTGCGCAACGTCGAGAACGCCATCAAGAAGATTGGTGGCGTCGTGCTGGCCACCGACCAGAGCAAGGAGACCCTGAAGCTCACCAAGGACGGCAAGGAGCTCTGGATCGAAGCGTGGGCCGACTACACGGGCCAGTACATCCTGACCATCGTGGAAAAGGCGGCGATGGTCCAGGAACTCGCCGCCAACGCCGCGGCGTTTGCCGACGGCCTCAAGGCGACGGGCCACATCGCCGTAGAAGGGATCCTGTTCGAGACGGGCAAGTCGACCCTCAAGCCCGAGTCGGCACCGGCCATCGAGGAAGTGGCAAAGCTGCTGAAGGAAGACGCCGCCCTGAAACTCTTCGTCGTCGGCCACACCGACAACGTCGGCGCGGTCGAGGGGAACATGAAACTCTCCGCCGACCGCGCCCAGGCCGTCGTGCAGGCGCTCATCAAGACGCACAGCATCGCATCGGCACGCCTGAAGGCCTACGGCGACGGACCCTACGCGCCCGTGGCGTCGAACGATGCCGAGGAAGGCCGGGCGAAGAACCGCCGCGTCGAACTCGTGAAGCAATAGCCATCCGGCGCTGATCGAGTGTCCCTGCCATTTCCCGTGATACGCTGCGCGCTGGTACTCGATGCCGATTTGTGGTATATCAGGCGCAACCTTCGACCGAGGTGCACTCCATGCGCGCGTCTCTCCGGCTGACCAGCACCGTGTTCGCCCTCTTGGCGCTCTGCGCCGCGCCGGCGGACGCCCAGCTTGGCGGCCTGCTCAAGAAGGCCGCCAAGAAGGCCGCCGAGAACAAGGTTGAGAACAAGATCGAGGATAAGGTGGAATCCGCGACCGCGAAACCACTCGGCGGCGACCCGCTCACTGAGGCAACGCTGGATGCGCTGCTCAAGGGACTGTCGCTCGAACGCGAGACGCAGGACAAGACGAAGCAGCTCTGGACCGCCATCGACGCGAAGGCGAAGGAGGTCACCGAGGCCGAGCGCGTCGCCGGCAACGAACCCGACGCGTGGCGGGGGGCGAGCCGCGACGTGGAGCGGTGCATCAGCAATTCGCTGGACAAGAGCAACAAGCAGCATGAGAAGGAGCTGCCGCAGAAAATGCAGACCCTCATGGCGTCCGCCAACAGCAACCCTGCCGTGATCGCCAAGCTTCAGGCGGTGGGCAAGTCGGTGTCCGACGCGCAGGCCAAGGGAGACATGAAGGCATACGAACGGGCCTTCACAGAGTACATGAAGATGTTCGGCATGGACGTGGCCAAGGACTCTGCCGTTGCGTTCGCCGCATGCGGCAAGCTGCCGCCCAAGCCGGCGTCGTTGGTCGCGCTCGAGCGCCTGCAAGCGGAGGTCACGCGGCTGTCTGACGAGCGGCGCGACGCCGAAGTCGAGAGCGAAGCGCGCGCGGCGAAGGCCGCCGGCATGGCTGCCGACAAGTACGCCCTCGCCCGGGAACGGCTGTGGGCGTGGAGCGCGGCGCGCAAGCAGAAGCAGGCGGCACGGGCGCTCACCAAGGATGAAGACGCGCTCTTCTCGGCGCGCGCCGCCGACATCAAGAAGATCGAGAGCTTGCTGCGGTGACCTTTCTGCTGCTCGGCCGCATCACGCTGCTGTCGGCGTGCCTGGGGTCGGCAGACGGACCGCGGCTCGCGCTGCCGCCCTCGCACCTCACCGTACGCGACGGCGCGGTGTGGCGCGAGTGGTGGAGCAGTACGCGGGCTCCCGCGCAGTACACGGCGTCCCGTGGTGCGCTCGCGCGCCGCATCCGGTGGCGCGACGGCGCGGATGGGACGGCCTGGGGGGAACTCGCGCTCTCCGGCGCGGGCGAGGCCTGGCGGACGCGGCTCGTCATCGTGCGACTGGACCCTCGCCGGGTGCGCTTGGCGCTCGACACCGCCTTCGCCGAAGGGAACGCCGCGTGGTCACTCGACCGCGTGACCCCGGGCGCGGTAGCGGCGGTCAATGCGGGCCAGTTTGTCCGGTCAATGCCGTGGGGCTGGGTCCAGCTCGACGGCGCGCAGTTCCTGCGCCCATCGGTGGCGCCGCTCGTCTCGACATTTACCGTTGCATCCGATGGCGCGGTGCGCCTCGTGCATGCGGTCGTCCCGGATTCGTCGGGCGTACAATGGGCCTTTCAGTCGTACCCCACGCTGCTCAACGCGGGCACAGTGCCGCCGCCCCTGAGGGAACCCGGCTGCGGCATCGACGTCGCGCATCGCGACGCGCGCCTGGCACTCGGCCTCGATGGCAGCGGCCGGCTGCTCATCGCCATCACGCGCTTTGACGCCTTGGGCGGCGCGTTCGATCGTGTGCCCTTCGGCCTCACGACGCCGGAGATGGCTGCGGTGATGGGTGCGCTCGGCGCGGTTGATGCCGTGCTGCTCGACGGCGGCATTTCGGCGCAGCTGCTCGTGCGCGACAAAGCGGGCGCGGCACACCGGTGGCCGGGCGTGCGGCCGGTGCCGCTCGCCCTCGTCGCGTACCCGCGCTGACGCACCGCGCTGACGCGCCGCGCTTACGGCGCCTTGAACCTCAGCACGTGCCCGCGCGTAATGCCGTCGCCGACCGTGACCTTGGCGGTGCTGAACTTCTCGAGCACCTTGTCGATCACGATGGTGCCAACCTGACGTTCCGGGGCGCCCAGCGCCTTGCCGGTTTCGGGGTCGATCAGCGCCGGCTCCTGCTCGAACACCAGCAGCACGAGCCCGGGTTTCATGCCGTCGGCCGCCGTGGCATTCACGTACACCACGCCCTCGCGCACATCGATCACGCGGCCGGTCCACGCGATCTTCGGCATACCCACCATCAACGCCTTGACGGCGGCGGCGAGCGCGTCGCGTGAGGCCTCGCCGAGGGGCGTTGAGGTGCTGCCGCCGGCACTCCACGTCTTGTCGCCCTTGGTCAGGTCGGAGGCGAGGCCCGTCTGGCTTGCCTTGCCTTGGCCCTTGGCCGAGAAGATCAGCTCGCTGGTGGACGGATCCACGAGCCGGAGGTCGATGACGACCTCGGCCGTCACCCGCTCGCTGGAGAGCGTGACACCCTTGAGCACGTTCGCCATCTTGCCGCCGATGCTCGACTTGGCGTACGAGAATCCGGTGATGTCGCCGGTAATCATCAACTGCGCGCCGAGGATCGCGCCGGTCTTCGCGCCGGTCTCCTTGGTGGTCTTGCCGGCGGCGGCGAGCGCCTGCTCCTGGTCGATCTGCATCATGGCGGCGCGTTCGAGGACGACGAAGCGACCGGTCCTGACGAGCACCGTGCCCAGCATTTCGGTGAGCCCGCGCGCGAACTCGGCGGGCGCCGGGAGGGCGATGGTCGTGGTGGTCGCCACGCCCGGCATGCCGCCCCCGAGGCCCGAGGTGGCCTGCTGCATCTTGAGCGCAGAGCCCGAAAGGTCCATCACCGCAACGCGAAGCTTCTGCGTGCCCGGCTGCTGAGCGAGCGCCGTGGAGGCACCGATGACAAGGGCCAGGGCGAGCGCGGTCCGCAAGCGTCTCATGAGGGGCAACTCCGTTGGATGGGCGACGATGGGCTGGACGTGCGAGAAGATCGGGCATTCCCGGAGCGGCCGCAATGGGACCGGGAACTCCCGGTGCGGCATTCCCCTGCTGGCGGAGGCGGCCGATCACGCTCAATATACCTGCGTCCCAAGAGCGACCTCCTCCCACGCTGTGGAGAGCCAACGTGACCACGCCTGATGCTGCACCCGGTGGCGGCGCCAACGCCACCGGCCTTCCCCAGAACATGGCCGGCGCGCTGGCCTACCTGCTCGGACCGATCACCGGCATCCTCTTTCTCGTCGTTGAGAAGGAGAATCGGTTTGTGCGGTTTCACGCCATGCAGTCCACCATCATGTGCATCGCGTGGATCATCGTCTCCTACGGCCTGCGACTCTTCTTGTACGTGCCGCTGATCGGATGGATCGTCGGCATCCTGATTTCCCTCGTGCTGGGACTCGGCGGCTTCCTACTCTGGATCTACCTGATGTGGCAGGCGTTCCAGGGGAATGAATTCGAGATACCCGTCATCGGCGCATTTGCGCGCAAGCAGCTGGGCGGAGCGGCGTGAACTGACGCGCGCTCCCGAGCGGCACCGACGCACAAACCGCGGCGACCTGGGCAGGTCGCCGCGGTTTGCGTTGGTGCGGGTCAGGGCTTGAGGTAGTACAGGCCCAGGTTGACGAGTGACTGAGCCCCCGGCCGTCCCGGCACCGCGGCCATCAGGGTCAACCACTGCTGCGGGGTTTGCCGGTATACTGCATCGGCCGTGCAATCCGCCGGCACCGGTGTGGTGTTCGCCGGATCGCCAATGCTGAAGACGATGCGGTTCGCCGTGTGCTCCGCGACACGCAGTACCCGGTTGCAGCGATCATTTGCCCCCCCAACCTGGAGAGCCGCAGCGGACAAACTGTAGCTGACCCCGGCGATCGGTGGCGGGAGGAGGTTCAGCCCCTCAATCGTGTAGTTCGTGCGCAGCGCGAGTGGCATTGCCGGCATCCGCGATATCACCGGACCGCCGTAGACCGCCAGCGGTGCCGAACAATTGGTATTGGCGCCGAGCGTGACGCAGATCGGGCCGCTGGACGCATTGAGCGGGAGCACCAGACCGGCGTATACCGCCGTCCCTCCGGAGATACTGGTGATGTCCATCGTCCCGATCCGAAACTTGGCCCACTGCAAGTTCATGCCTTCAACGTGGGCCTTTCCGTCGACGTCCATCGTATTACCTGTCGGCAGCAGTACGAACGGAGTGCGCGCGCCGATGAGCTTGCCGTACACCTGACTGATGCGCGCAACCGGAGGCTTCCAGGTTAGTGACGGTCCCAGGACCCACTGGTTCACTCCGGAAAGGCCGACGGTAAGAGCCCCACTCACAGACGCCGGATACACAGCGAAGGCAGCCGGGAAGTCCGTAATCCCCGCTGGCGTGCTGCAACTCGCCCGGCCGTTGCACGCGCGAGCTGTCGTGTCGACCTCGCCCGCCTGGAATGTGATCCGGTCGCCCGCCGGAGACACCGACGGATTCACGACCTGCAACCAGTTCGGACCGATACGCACGAACTTGGCGGGAACCAGCTTGACCTGAGCGAGCTGTACCACGCCACTCACGGGGAGTTCGGAGTAGAAATTATCGAAGAACGCGTTGAAGAGACTCGTTCCGCAGATCGTGACCATGTCACCTTGGGCGAACGTCGTCGGCACCACGCGTGTGACGTACGGCGTCGGATCGTACACGAGGTACGCCGTCTCCAGCGTCCGCGGCTGGCCGTTCGTGTTGTAAACCACGAGCGCGCTCGCGTCTGCGGGATCCGTGACGCGAAACCGGATTTCCGACGCCGACTGCGTCGTCGGCGTGAGCGGGAACCCGCCGAGCAGCGCGACGAACTGACCCGGCACCAGCCCGCGCCCCTGAACAATCAGTTCGGTCCCCATCGGGATCTTGCCCCGCGGCTTCCAGTCGGTGACGTCGGGGATCGGGCCTGCACCGGACCCCGGGTACATGTTCGCGCCTCGGGCGACGCCGAGCTTTCCCCCGTCCACCGCTTGGCCAGCGGCCGCGCGGCCGGCGAGTGGAGCGGCGGCCGGAGGGGCCATGCGACTCTTCATCGCTTTCAGCGGCGCGGCGCCCGCACAGACATCCTGAGCGCCAGCCGAAGCCGAACTGATTGCAATAGCCAGAAAGACAACGGTCGTACGGCGCATGCGTCTCGTCTCCCAAAAATGGTCGCGGTAGTCGGGAAATCTCGTGCCAAGAGCATCAGGCAAACTCGCACAAAGGGCAAGGGAACAAACCCTGACAGGGGACGCAGCGCATCGCGTGGGCACGGCCGGGCCACGAGGCTGCCCACTGGCGGGTTGCGCCGGGATCGGTACATTCGCTTTCGACGAGCGTCCGCTCGCCGGAACTGGCTCGTCGCCAGTTCTTCGTTTCACCCCAGGGATTCTGGGACGAGCAACGGCCGCCCCCCGGACCAACTGCCCGCCTCCTTCCCACCAACGCACTGGGAGAGACATCATGAGACAAGTCGCAGGTCGTTTGTCGCTGGCGCTGGTCGTTCTCGCGCCCGCAGCACTCACCGCACAGGCCGCGTCCGCGGCCCCCGCCTACAACGTGCTCACCATCTACCGGGAAACGGTCAAGGCCGGCAAGGGCGCTGCGCACGATGAGCACGAAGGCGCGTGGGCCCGCGCTGTGGCCGCCGCCAAGCCACCCACGGGATTCCTCGCCATGACGGCGATGAGTGGCGCGCCGGAAAACTGGTACCTTAGCGCCTACGACACCTGGGCCGCGTACGAAAACGCCAACAAGGCGACCGCAGCGAGCGCCGCGCTGACCGCCGTCGGCAACAAGTATTCCGCGATGGACGCCGAGTACCTGAGCGATGCCCGAGGCATGGTGTTGACCTTTCGCCAGGACCTGAGCTACGGCGGACCGGCCGATCTGGCCGCCAGCAGGTACTTCACGGTCACGCGAGTCTCGGTGCGCCCCGGCCACGGCGACGAATACGAAGCGAACCGCAAGATGGTCAAGGCTGCGCACGAGGCCGGTAAACTCACCGACGGCTACTCGATGTGGCAGGCCGCCGCCGGCGCGCCCGCCGGCACGTACTTCATCTTCGTCGCCAGAAAGTCGTTGAGTGAAATCGACGCGGGCGCGGCCATCCATGGCGCCGCCTACCAGGCCGCCCTCGGCGGAGCGGAAGGCCAGAAGAAGATGGCGGCGAACTCGGCCGCGGCGGTCATCAGCACGCAGACGGATCACTTCGCTTTCGCTCCGCAGCAGAGCGTGCCGCCGGCAGAATGGGTGGCCGCCGACCCGGGCTACTGGAAGTACAAGACCGCGCCGAAGAAGGCGCCGTAGCACGCGCAGTCAGGGCAACGAGAGCGGCCGCCGGGGGGCGGCCGCATGCTCGATCAGTAAGCAAGCCGCAGCACCCTCACCGAGAGACGTGGGAACTTGAACATGCCAAGACGAACATCGCGTGGCGTCCTTTGGATCGTACCACTGGTGGCCCTGGCGACCGGAGGAGGCGCCCCGTCCGCGGCTGGCGCCGCACGCTCCACGTCGCAGTCGGCCGTGTCCGTAGCCACCACGCAGGCCAATGCGCGCCGGCAGGGAGCTGTCACGGTTGGCGGCATCAACTGGGACTGCCGTGGTGCGAACTGCAAGACCGCCACCGTGCCGGCGGCCGTCGCCGCACCGGTGGAGGTGTGCAAGGCGCTCGCGCGCGAGGTCGGCGCGATGGTGTCCTTCGAGGCCGCGAACCGCAAGCTGAGCACCGGTGAACTGCAGCAATGCAATAGCGCAGCTACTTCAGCGGCTGCATCCGGCGCCGCTGTGCCACTGACCAAATCGGTGTTCGGCGCACCGCCTCCGCCACCACCGGCGTCTTCCGCACCTGCCGCACGCAGCTATCCCGTGAGCCTGCGGACCGCGGACCTGACCGTCACCGGCACCGGCCGGTTGGCTGAGCGTGCTCCATTCACGCCGAAGAGCGCCCGCACCGCAGAACTGACAGTGACTGGCACTGGCCGACTCGCGGAGCGACTTCCATTCACGCCGAAAAGCATCCGGACCGCCGAGCTGACGGTGACCGGCACGGGCGTGGTTCGCTGAACCGCTGACCTCTCGACGCCATCCTGCAAACCAAAGGAACGACACATGTCACGTAGACTCACAGCGGTGCTCTTGAGCATCGGGGCAATGGCCTTCGCCACGCCGTCAGTCGCACAAGTGCCTGCCACCGGCCCGCACTTCACTTTCACCGTGCCATTGAGGCTCGTGAACCTGCCCCCCGAGATTCAGCGGTACAACGTCCTCTGCCTGGTCAACAGCGGAGGACGCACCCCCGCCCTGGGTAGCGGGATTACGGGCGCCGCCATCAGCGGCGGGACGGTAACCGCCGACGTGGTGGTCAATGTCACTGCCAACACGCTCGCCGATCCCGCGCAAGCGACTGAGTACAGCTGCAGCGTGGCCCTGCATGGTGTGGCGCCTGCCGGGTCCGCCCCGGGTCCGACGATCACATACCTGGACTACGGCAATACGCGATTCCCGCTTGCACCGGGAGCGTTGTTCAGGCAGGTCACCGCAGGCCCGATTCCTCGATAGCGCTTGATCTCTTGCCGCGCCTCAGAGCCGCGCCAGCGTCGCCTTGGCCACCGTCGTGAGGTTGGCCAGCGCCGACTCGGTATTCAACCCGGCGGCCGAGGCACTGAAGATCAGCCACAGCCGCTTGCCCTTGAGGACATTGAGCTGCACGAGGGGTCGCCTGGCGCTGCCCACGTTGACCCAATAGGCGGCGTTGCCCAGTCCCGGCACGTCGATGGGCGTCGCCCCGAGCTTGATGGCGCCATCCTTGGCCACCGCGACGGGGACGCCGGTTTGGTCGCTCGGTGCGCGCCGGGCGAGAATGCCGACGGTCAGCATGTCTCGCAGTGACGCACCGCGCGACGAGTACGTGCAACTCGCCACCGTCGCCAGCTTGGCGGTGCCGGCAAAGCCACCCGGTCCCTTGTCGCCCTCGCGGAAGACGCGCGGCGCGAAGGCCGCGTCGACGTCTGCCTTGAGCAGCAGTGCGCAGGCGTCGAGCGGCGGCGACTGTGCGGCTGCGCCGCGCGGGTTGCCGACCGCCAACATCAGGACAAGCAGCGTTGTGCGCCGAATCACGCGTTTCCTCCGGAGGGTTGGTCCCAGGTCAACGATTGGTGCCAGGACAGCTACGGCGCCGCCGGCACCCTCACTTCGACGCCGGGGCAAGCGTCGCCAAGCGGAATGCGCGCGCACACCATGTAGGTGTACGTGACCCCACGCTGGACAACCGTGTCCTCGAACCTCGTACCAGTGAAGTTCATCGGGTTGCCGGCGGCATCGCGCACGAAGTCCATCAGAAGCGCCCCACCCGACACCGTGCCCTTCTGTACCCGATAGGGCGCCGTACCGAAGGGGTTCCACTCGATCACGACGCGATCGCCCGCCAGCGGAATTGTGCCCCGCACGATGAACTGCGGAACGCTCACGGGAATCGGCGGGCTGCGATAGACCTCTCCGCTCGTCGTGCCGGCCGTCAACTGGTACTGGTACCGTCGATCAGCCGTCAGGTCGAGTCCAAACGACTTGGCAGAGATCTTGGTCATGCCGGGCAGGGATCCGGGTGGCCGGTTCCAGAACAGGTTCGCCGTGATCTCGCTCTTCGCACCGCCGCGACCATCGTCGCGATAGAGCTTGAACGTCAGCGGTTCGGCGGTCGTGTGGTAGAACGCGAGGCTCACGGTCGCGCTCGCCATCTCGACACTCACGCTGGCGCTCACCGGCGAGAACGGCAGCACGAGGATGCTGGCCGCAGGCAAGCCAGGCGCGTTGGTGACGCCGAGGTATTCACTGGAGACGGTGAAGGTGTTCGTCCCCGTCGAAAGGCCAGTGGCCCGGTAGGTGGGGAGGCTGCCCATCGGTGGGCTCACGACGATGCCGGCGGCCGGCATGGGCGGTGGCCCGAAGACCCGATACTGCGTGACCCCCCGAACAGGGTTCCAGGTAAGAACCACCTCGCGAAACAAGCCAGCGTGCCCCTCCAGTGCCGCGGGCGACGCCGGACGCGCGGCGGCCACGACGGCGGCGGCGGGAGTTGGCGTCACGCCGGGCAGGGCCGCGGCGATCGGCGGCTTGACGATCGGCGGCGGCGGAGTCTTCTGGGCAGTCAGCAGCGCCGACGGCAGGGATACGAGCGCACCGACGACGGCAATGAACGTGACGAGCGGGTGAGTTCTCAACTGAATGCCTCCCCTCGAAATGGGATGTGCAGGCACTGATCGCACCGATCCGGGGTGTGGTACCGGACGGCGGGTTCAGCGACGAAGCGATGCGGTAATGTACGCCAAAACCAACAATCCGCAGGTCGGGTGGCCGGTTGACCCGCTGGAACAACGAAACAGCGGCATCCTCACGGACGCCGCTGGATCGTGTTGGAACTCGAACAGGTGGAGGCGGGGAGAGTCGAACTCCCGTCTTGCAGAGGATCATTCACAGCGTCTACGTGCGTAGCTCACCGATTGATGTTTCCGGCGGCTGGGTGGTGAGCGCCCGACCGACAGATGAGCCCTCTAAAGTTTCGCGCCTCCGCCGAAGGCGTACGGATGCGCTATCCCGGATTTGCGATACCTGACAAGCCGCCCCGGGAGGGCTGCCCACCAGGCACTTCTGGTGTAAAGCCTAAGCCTTACGCAGCAAGAGCGAAGTTGTTGTTCGCAGATAACGTTTCCCAGGCGGTTTTACGAGGAACCCGAGGACCTCGGCACGCAGCTGCAAAGCCA
>CAYHCW010000038.1:0-11980 GCA_964355025.1 uncultured Gemmatimonas sp.
GGGCGCGGCAGCTGCATGTTCGTGATGGGCAAGCAGATTGCCGGCGGACGCGTGTACACCAAGAACTGGCTGCCGCTGGCCATCGAGAACCTGCAGGACCGTCAGGACGTGCGAGTGACCGTGGACCATCGCGACGTGCTGGCGGAGATCGTGCAGAACCGGCTGAACAACACCAACCTGGACCTCATTTTTCCGTCGTACACGCCGACGTTTCAGGGGGTTACGCGGTAGAGTCACGACGAATGTCACCGCGAAGCGCGAAGGGCGAAGTGCGCGAAGTTGCGCGAAGGGAACTAAACGGGGGGAACCGCGATGCTGCAGTTCCCCCCAAGTTGTGCTTCGCGGACCTTCGCGCGCTTCGCCCTTCGTGGTATCAGTATGCAGTTGGCGCCGCAATCGAAGCTACTTCACATCCACCTGCCCGCTCATCCCCGGATGCACGGTGCAGTCGTACGGAAACAACCCGCGCGTGTTGAAGGTGCGCGCGACGTTGGCGTTCTTGATGATCTGGATGTCGGTCGGCTTCCCGGTGACGCTGCCGAAAATGACGTTGTGATCCACCGACCCGAACCGGAACGTCACCGTGCCGCCCATCGCGATGGTGGTCAGGAAGGGCGAAAAGGTGTTGCCGGGCATGGTGACTTCAGCGGCCAGCGGCAGGCCGCCACCGGTGCCGCTGACGGTCAAGGTCGCCGTGCCGGTGTGTCCGCCCGCCGTGGCGGTGATGCTCGCCGAACCCGCGGCCACACCTGCCACGAGCCCGGAGGCCGAGACTGAGGCCACGCCGGGCGCGCTGCTGCTCCACGACACCGTGCTCGACGTCACCGTGCCGGTGCTCGTCAGCGGCGTTGCGGTGAGCTGGAGCGTCTGCCCCACGCCGAGCTGCGCGGCGGTGATGTTCAGTGAAACCGAAGCCACGGCCGTGGACGTGCCAGGGCCGGTGGAGCCGTCGCTCCCCCCGCCGCCGCAGGCAGCGAGCAGGAGGAGCGTGGTGGCGAGCGCGAGGGGGCGGTGCATCGTGACACTCCAGTGGCGGTGCGTGAAGGTACACTCGAACGGGGTTTGACGGTCAAGGCACCCCGGCGTTACCCCGCGCGACGTCCGATCGCCGCGCTGCACGCAGGCTCGGCCAAACCGGTGACATAGCGTAACAGTGGCGCAGTGCGTAGAATCCGCACCAGTGTCCGGGCGACGCCGCTCGTTCCGCCGTCCCATCCACTGGAGCGCGCCACGCCGTCGCCCGACGCAGCTCTCCCGGTGCTGATCCTCACGGATCACGTGGCCATGAAGGTCCGCCTGCGGGCGGTTCGGCTCGTCGTCATCGACGGGGCGCCGCCCCATGCCGATGCGCGCCTTCCCGCGCGACTGCGGGCCGCCGCGCGCGGCCTGCGAGCCCCCATCGTCGTTCTCGCGTCGTCCCGCGAGCCGACGTGGTCCGACCGCCACGCGTTGATTGCGTCAGGCCACGTGGACGATGTCATGCACGAGGACACCGAACGCGTGGACGCGCTGATGGCGGCGTGGAGCCTGCACAGCGACCGATGCCGCCGAAAGGTCGAGGCGCTGCGGCTCGCGCACCAAAGCACGCCGGCACCATTGCATCAATTTCTCGAGGAGCTGCTGCTCAACGACAGTGCCGACCTGTCGGTGGCGGCCTGGGCGGCGTCGAAGCCCGACAGCTCACGCTTTCAGCTGCGTCGCCAGCTGGCCCGCGAAGGCATCAAGCCGACGGTGCTGGTCAATGTGGCACGCGTGCTGAACGCCGTCGCGCGCAACCTTGGAATGACACCCACCGACGTCTCCGACCTCGCGATCAGGGACGGCGACGACGCGGTGCGCGATCGCACCAAGCGGGCGGTCGGCGAGATGCTGCGTGGCAGCGACGACGACAAGCCGGGCTAGGGCAGTCGTGTCCGTCTGAGGGCCTCGATCTCCTCGAGGAGGTCGAGCACCTGTGCTTCCACCACGCGCCGCCCCTTCTCGCGCGTCGCCAGCGTGGCGTCCCCAAAGATGCCGGTGCGCGAAAACGTCTTTCCCTCACGCACCGCGGCCAGCGAGTCTCGCGTGAGCCCGCCGGCACCCGGGTGGTAATCCTTGGCCGCCTTCGTCATGTCGACGAACTGCGGGTACATGTAGAGCAGCATCGATGTTTCCATCTCATCGGCGTGGGTGCCTCCCGTTTGCTGCGAGATGGCCTTTTCCACGGAATCGGCGCGCCGGCCGCCCCTCGTGAAGCGCATGACGATGCCGCTCGCGGCCAGCGAATCGCGCGCGGGCCCCAGGATGCGCACCGTGCTGACGCCGGTATTCAGGATGTAGCAGCGCTTGGGGCCATGCCGCGCCAGCGACCGGCAAATATCAACCACCATGTCGCGCGCCGTCTCGAACCGCAGCGTCGTGCTGCCGGGATACTCGACGAAGGCCGGGTAGAACGAGTAGTTGATGGTCGGGGCGAGCACGATGTTCGACGCATTCAGCACACGCTCGGCGTAGTAATTGGCGAGCAGAAAGTCGTTCTTCAGCCGGAGCTGGGGGCCGTGTTCCTTGGACTCGGCGCCCAGCGGTACGACGACCACCGTGGACGAGTCGAGAAGCCGTTCGGCTTCCATCCAGGTCAGGTCAGCGAGGCGAATCCCGGCTGCCCGGACGGGCGTCTGGGCCCCAGCCGAGGTGAAGGCGAGGGTGAGAAACGGTGCCGCGGCGAGTAGACGGCGGACGGTGGACGGCAGACGGTAGGCAAGGAGCGGCCGGCGCTTCATTCTGGTGCCGTGGGGTCGGGGAAGCCCCAAGTATAGGCCTGCCTTGGCGTTGTCGCATCGCCCCGTCACCCGGCGTCGGCGGGTAGGCCGCGCGCCGACGGCCGTCCACCGTCTGCGCCTGACGTTGCGGAACTCGTTGCGACAGCGCAGATTAGTCGCGTTCGTCTGTGTTTTCCGCGCTCTCTTGGCACCCTCCTCTCCATTTATAGTTGGAGATCCGCACATATGGCGTTCGAGTCCCGCGAGGCGAACCTCACCCGAGGCAGCAGCACGACACGCATGGCACGCGGCTTTGCACGCGCGGCGGCGGCCGTCGCGGTGCTCCTGGTGCTGACCGCAGCGCTTAGCGCGCAAGGCGGCGACAAGGCCAAGGTGAGCGAGTCGGTGAAGGCCGATCTCTCCCGGTTGGCTGATCTCGAGCGCACCTGGTACGAGAAGAACCGCAGCTTCACCACCGACTTGCGCGCACTCGGTTTTGCGCCGTCGAGCGGCGCGACCATCACGATGGCGTATGCGACGGCCCGGTCGTGGTCGGCGAGCGCTTCGCATCCCACGCTACAGCCAACCACGTGCATCGTGGTCGGGTCACCGCCGGGCTCTCAGGGTAGCAGTCCATTCTGCCTGGAGTCGGCCGACAGTCGGCAGGTGGCGGCCACGCCAGCCGCGCCCGTGCAGCGTCCGCAGCCTGCGGCGCCGGCAAAGGCCGAACCGAAGCCCATTTCGCCGGCGCCCCAGCAGGCGGCACCCAGGATCGCAGCTCCGGCCCCGCAGGCGGTTGCACCGCGCCCGCAGGTGGTGGTGAACCGCCGACCGGCTGCTCGTCGCCCCGCTGCTGTCCCGTCGGTGCCGACGGCCACGGTCGTGGAGATCCCCGCGCGCGCGCCGTCCGGCGGCGCGGCGCTGGCCAATACCCGCGCGGCGGGTGGCGTGGCTGACGCTGGCGTCACCGAAGCGGTGACCCCGGCGCAGTTCAGCGAGCGGCTCAATGCGATCGTGGCGTCGGCGCTCGAGATGATGAACGCCAAGATGCCCGAAGTGGCGCGCGATCCGTACGAAAACTCCGCCGAGTATCAGGGGCGCGTGGCCCAGGCCTATGCGGCCTTCCAGCGTCGCGAGGGCGAGTTCTATGCGCGCAACACGCGGACCTACGTGGTGTCGATTCCGGTGAAGGACGTCAAATACGACGCCGACCGGGAAGTGGTGGAATTCGCGGTAGACCCGATGACGCTGCCGACGACGCGTTCGTTTGCGGCGGCGGACGGCGCGCGGTTGAGCGTGGCCTGCTATACCCGCCCGTACTTCTGGTGCAGCCCCGACAGCGGCATGTCGTATGACGGCACCGACCTGTGGCGGGTGCAGCGTGCGGCGGCGAGGTCGGCGGACGTGTTGCGTTCGCCGCTCACGCTCGTGGCGCGGTTCGTGGTTGGACGGCGCGATGACGCGCGTTCCCCGGCAGTCTCCCTCGTGTCGATGGAGCTGCAGGCCAAGGGCGCCGCCCTCTCGCGCTGGGACTCCGGCACGCGCTGACGCCGCATATGCGGCGGCGACGCGTTTGATCTTTTCGCGCCCATGACCGTCGCCCCTCCGACGCTTGTCACGATTGACGACGTGCGCCGCGCCGCCGCCGTGCTGCGCGGCGTCGCCGTTCGTACGCCCTTGCTCGCGTCGGACGTGCTTTCCGAGCAGTGCGGCGCGCCGGTCTGGCTGAAGCCGGAAATGCTGCAGAAGGGCGGAGCGTTCAAGTTTCGGGGCGGATACACGTACCTCGCTTCGCTCGGGGAAGAGGCACGGGCACAGGGTGTTGTCACTGCGTCGAGCGGCAATCACGGACAAGCAGTCGCGCTTGCGGCGAAGATGTTCGGCGTGAAGGCGACGATCGTGATGCCAACCACCGCGCCGCGTGCCAAGCGCGAGGGTGCCGAGCGGCTGGGCGCGCGCTGCTTCTACGTGGGGACCACCACGGCGGAGCGCATCGCACGGGCCGAGGAGCTCCGCGTGGCAGAGGGGCTCACGTATGTGCCGCCGTTCGACGATCCGACGATCATCGCGGCGCAGGGCACGGTCGGGCTGGAGATCGCCGAAGACCTGCCGCAGGTACGAACGGTGTTGGTGCAGGTGGGTGGAGGCGGCCTGTCGAGCGGCGTGGCGATCGCCATCAAGGCACTGGCGCCGGCGGCCCGGGTCATCGGCGTCGAGCCAGAAGGCTCGCCCAAGCTCACCCGCGCCCGCGAAGCCGGAGCGCCGGTGACCATCCCGGCCAATCCGGCTGGGCTTGCCGACGGCTTGCTGGCCGTGCGCATCGGCACGCTCAACTTCGCGCACCTGGCCGCCGCGCTCGATGACGTGGTCACGGTGCCGGATGCCGCGCTGGCCGAGGCCATGCGCCTGCTGCTCGACCGGCACAAGCTGGTGGCCGAGCCGAGCGGTGCCATTGCGGTGGCGGCGCTGCTCACTGGCCGGGTGCAGGCCGTTGGCGACACGGTCTGTGTGCTCAGCGGCGGCAACATCGAGTGGGATGGGCTGAGGGAGCTGCTCGGCGATGGCTGAATCGCGCGTGCTGGTGGTCGATGACGACGCGGGCCTGCGACTGGCGCTCGAGACGACGCTCGGCAGCGCCGGGTACGACGTGCGCGCGGTGGGCGACGCGGTGGCCATGCGAGCGGCGCTGGCCGAGTGGAACCCCGACCTGCTGCTGCTCGACATTGTGCTGCCTGATGCCGACGGCGTGCGGCTCTTGCAGGAACTCAAGGCGCACGAGGTGTGGCACGACGTGCCCGTGCTGATGATTTCGGCGCGCACGCCCGACGAGATGACGGAACTGGCCCTCGGGCTTGGCGCGGCCGATGTGATCAAGAAGCCGTTCCGGCCGCGCGAACTGCTGGCGCGCGTCCACGCACAGCTGCGGTTGCACGCGGTGATGCGCGCGACGCTGGCGGCGCTGACCGCCGCACAGGACGAACTTGGCCGGGTTCGCGAGGAAGCCGAAAACGGGCGCCGGCTCGTGGACATCCTGCACGACGTCACGGGTGACCTGTCGTCGGACGAGATCTACCACCTCCTGGCGCGGCGGGTGGCGAGGGCGCTGTCGCTGTCGCGCTGCTCGGTGATCCTGGCGAGTCCCGGCGACCGGGTGGGCGTGGTGGCGACGGCGTTCGACAACCCGGCGTTGCGCAACTACCAGATCAACCTCGACGCCTACCCCGAGATCCGCGCGGCGCTCGAGCACGGGCACCCGGTGCTGGTGGAAGACCTGCATACCAGCCCGCTGTACGAGGACCTGCGCAAGGAGTGGGCGGCCAACGGCGTGCAGATTCCCATCCGCAGCGTCATCGCGCTGCCCTTCACGCTGGGCAAGGTGCAGGCCGGCGTCTTCTTCCTGCGTCGGATGGTGGACGAACCGCCGCTCACCAACGAGGATGTGGAGTTCGCCGATTCCGTCGTCAAGGCGGCGGTGGCGGCCATTCACCGTGCGCAGCTCATCGAGACAACCAAGGCCGACAACGCGCGGCTCGAGGTGCTGGCCCACACCGACCCGCTGACGCTGGTGCTCAACCGCCGCGCGCTGACCGTGCGCCTGGCGTCGGAGCTGGAGCGCGCGCGCCGGTACGACTCGGTGATCACGCTGCTGATGGTCGACCTCGACAATTTCAAGCAGGTCAACGACAACCACGGCCACCTGGTGGGCGACGACGTGCTGCGCGACGTGGCCATGCTGCTGCAGCACGCGGTGCGCACCATGGACGTGGTCGCCCGCTATGGCGGCGAGGAGTTCGTGGTGGTGCTTCCCGAGACCTCCCTGGCCGGCGCGACGATTTTTGCCGAACGCATTCGCGAGAACGTGGAGACCGCAACCTTCTCCGGACTGCGGGGCGTGCCGCTGAAGCTGACGGCGAGCATCGGCGTGAGTTCGTATCCCTCGACGACGGTCCAGACCGTGGACGACCTCTTTGCCCGGGCCGACGAGGCGCTCTATCGCGCCAAGGCCGACGGGCGCAACCGGGTTTGCTTATGAGCATGCGCTGCCCGACCTGTGGCACGGTCTTTGGGGACGAAGCGAAATTCTGCACGCGCGACGGCACGCGGGTGCTGCCCCACGGAGGACCGGCGGCGGGCGCGCCGCCCGGACAGTTGGGCACCGCCGCGCCGCCGTCGGGCACGACGCCGCGCGCCATGACGCCCCCGGTGGGCGTCGCCAAGCAGTTCAACCCGGCGGCGCTCGCTGGGCAGGTGCTCGAAGGGCGGTACAAGATCCTCAAGAAGCTCGGTGAGGGCGGCATGTCGTACGTCTACCTGGGCGAAGACATCGCCACCAGGGAGCAGTACGCCATCAAGGTGCTGTCGCCACAACTCGTGAAGGACAACAACGCCATGGCGCGGCTGCGGCGCGAAGCGTCGCTGGGCATGCGGCTCGAGCATCCGAACGTCTGCCACATCGTCCGGCTCGGGGAGACGGAGGACGGAGTCACCTATGTGGTGATGCCGTATGTGCAGGGTGAAATCCTGAGCGACCGGAACAACCGCAAGGGGCAGCTGCCGCTGGCCGAGGCGATTCCGTTCGTGGTGCAGATCGCCGCCGGCCTGCAGGTGGCGCACGAGCTGAAGATCATCCACCGGGACCTGAAGCCCGAGAACATCATGGTCTGCACCAACCCGGACGGCACGGAGAAGGCCGTGGTGATGGACTTCGGGCTCGCCAAGGAGCGCAAGGCGGGCGGGGAGCTGGAGAAACTGACGGCCACGGGCATCATCCTCGGCACGCCCGAGTTCATGAGTCCCGAACAGCTGCGCGGCAAGCCGCTCGATCCGCGCACCGACGTCTATTCGCTGACGCTGATGACGTACGAGATGCTCACCGGCAAACTGCCGTTTGAGGGGCGCAACCAGCAGGAGATGATGATCGCGCGATTGCGCAACGAGCCGATTTCCATTCGCTCGCGGCGTCCCGACATTCCCGAGGCAGTGGAGAAGGTGCTGAACAAGGGGATGGCGCGGAACGCCGATGACCGGTACGCCTCGACGGTGGAGTTCGCGAGCGAGCTCAAGACGGCGGCCGGTGGCGACACGGACGGCGGGTTCCTGAGCCGGCTGATGGGGCGGTAGCTTCCCGTGCGACCACCGAGCGCCAACTGCCACCGCGAAGAGCGAAGGGCGCGATGGGGCGCGAAGAACATACTGGGGACATATATGTACCGAGTGCGTGCAGGCAGTCGCTCTCCCCTTCATGCCGTCTTCGCAAACTTCGCGACTTCGTGCTGCGCAGTTCTCGTCAGTGCTTGCGGCACCGGCGAAGCCGCCCCGCCGCCGGTGCTCAACGAGGTCGCGCCGGTGGAGTCGCTCGTGCCCGCGCCCAGTACCCCCGACCTGCGAGTGCCCGCAGGCTACGACGTCCGCAAATTCGCCGCGCTCGACGGGCCGCGGGTGATCCTGCCGATGCCCGACGGCTCGATGTTCGTGAGCCTCACGGGCCGCGACGAAGTCGTGAAGCTCAGCGATGCGAACGGCGACGGTGTGGCGGAAGTGACGCCCGCGCTGCGGAATCTCGACAGTCCGCACGGCATGGCGTTGCGCGGTGGCTACCTGTACATCGCCAACACCGGGGCGGTCGTGCGCACAAAGCTCGACGCCAACGGGATGCCGGATCGCGCGGTGGAGCGCATGGCCACCTACTCAAACGGCGGCGGGCACTTCACGCGCAGCATCCTGTTTGGCGCCGACGGCGGGATGTACGTCTCCATAGGCTCCTCATGCAACCTCTGCATCGAGACGAGCCCCGATCGCGCGACCGTGATGCGCTTCGACGCGGACGGCAAGAACGGCCGCGTCTTCGCCCGCGGCCTGCGCAACGCCGTGGGCATGGCGCTCAACCCGGAGACGAAGGACATCTGGGTGTCGCAGCACGAGCGCGACAACCTGAAGCCCGACCACCAGAACCTGCCGCCCGAAGAGCTGAACATCCTGCGCGACGGCGGCGACTACGGCTGGCCGTACTGCCACAGCGACCGCGTGCCGAACCCCGAGTACAACAATCAGGCACGCTGCGATGCCACCGTGCCGCCGGCACTCAAGATGCAGGCGCACTCCGCGCCCCTCGGGATGACCTTCCTGTCGAATGCCACGCAGCTGCCGGCGGAGTGGCGCGGCGACCTGCTGCTGGCGTTCCACGGGTCGTGGAACCGTGACAACCCCACCGGGGCCAAGGTGGTGCGCATTCGCGTGAAGAACCGGTTGCCCGTGAGCTACGAGGACTTTGTGGCGGGGTGGCAGCGTGCCGACGGCAAGCGCTGGGGGCGGCCGGCCGACGTGCAGGTGTGGACCAAGGATGGGTCCATCCTCATTGCCGACGACGCGGGCGGCGCGATTTGGCGATTGTTCAAGCGGTAAGTGCGCGGATGAACTTCGCGGGAACTGCATGAACCGGGCTGTGCTTGTCACGGTGTTGTGCGCTGCCTCGGCGCTGCCGGCACAGCCGCCGCGGGTGGAGCGGTACACCTTTGCCATCGAGCTGCCGACGTCGGGGAAGCACATCGTCGGACGGGCGATGGCGACGCTGACGGCGCCGCCGATGGTTGATGTCGTGCGATTCGACCTCGACACCTCGATGCGCGTGACGGACGTCCTGCTTGGCTGCACGGGCGCAGCCAGCCACGCCCGGTTTTCCCGTGCCGGTCACGCGGTGAGCGTGGACGTACCGCGAGGCAGCCGCGAGGCAGCCCGCTGCATCACGATCAACTACGACGGAGCGCCGGCCGACGGCCTGATCATCGGCACCGACAGCGCGGGCCGCTGGACGGCCTTCGGCGACAACTTTCCCAACCGTGCGCGGTACTGGCTGCCGACGATGGATCATCCCTCGCAAAAAGCGATGGTGACGTTCGCAATCACCGCGCCGGCAGAGCGGACGATAGTCGCCAACGGGGCCCTGATCGGCACCACCACGGGTACGGACGGTCGCGTGACGACGACGTGGCGAGAGGATCGTCCGATTCCCACCTACGCCATGGTCATTGCGGTCGGTCCACTGGCGATGCACGACCTCGGGAAGACCGCGTGCGGATTTGCCGAGGATGGCGGCTGCGTGCCGCAAATGGCATGGACCGCCCCGGAACAGGCGCAGTTCATGCCGGGACAGTTCGCCCACGCCGGCGCGGTTGTCGAGTTTTTTGCGCGCACGGTGGGCGCCTTTCCGTATGAGAAGCTCGCGCACGTGCAGACGACCACGCGCTACGGCGGCATGGAGAACTCCAGCGCCATCTTCTACGCCGATCGCCTCTTTCGCCGGCCGAACGGCGTGAGCGACGGGTTGATTGCGCACGAAACGGCGCACCAGTGGTTCGGCGACGCGGTCACCGAGCGCGAGTGGGCGCACGCCTGGCTCAGCGAGGGCTTTGCCACGTTCCTTGCCGCACTCTGGACACAGCGTGCGCGAGGAGACTCCGCCTACCGCGACGAGCTGTCGCGAATGCGGCACGACGTGCTCGGCGCGCAGGTTGCCGGCGAACGCGCCGTCATCGACAGCGTCGAGACCGACCCGAACCGCCTGCTGAACGAGAACACGTACCAGAAGGGCGGTTTCGTGCTGCACATGCTGCGCACCCAGCTCGGCGACAGCGCGTTCTTCACCGGTGTGCGCCGGTACGTCGCCGAACACCGGCACGGCAACGCCATGACGCAGGACCTGCAGCGCGCGCTCGAGCAATCCTCGGGTCGCGAGCTGGGGTGGTTCTTCGACCAGTGGCTGCGACGTCCGGGCTGGGCACAGCTGATCACCGGATGGACGTGGGACGCCGCGACGAAACGGGTGACCCTCGACGTGGAGCAGACGGGCAGGTTCGGCGCGTATCGTCTGCCCCTGGCGATCGACGTCGTCGACACCAGCGGTGCGCGTCGCCGAGTGACGGTGGAAGTCGACGCCACTCCGTCGCAGCGAGTCGTGCTGCCGGGCGAGTTCGCCCTGGCGCCGTCGGCACTGGTGTGCGACCCCGACGTGGCGCTGCTCGCCGCGATCACGCCCCGGCGATGAGGATGCGCCGGTCGTGGGCGCGCCGTGCCTGCGTGGCCTGGGCGTTCGCTGCGGTGTCGTCGCATCCTGCCGGTGCGCAGGGCGTGCGTGCGGTACTGCCAGCGCCGGCCGACGCGGCCCTGTCAACGGGGGACCTTGATGCCACCGAGCGCGCGCTCTATGCCGCGTCCCGACGCGCACCGCGCGATCCGGCGGCGCGAGGCGCGCTGGGCGCGTGGCTGGCCTCGCGCGGGCAGTTTCGCATTGGCGCGGTGCTGCTCGAGGAAGCTCGGCTCTTTGGCGGGGACGCCGCGGCCATCGCCGCGCGCCTGGAGCATGTCTACACCTGGCTGCGCGACTGGGCGTCGCTCCGGGCGCTTCCGGCATCACCCCTGTCGCCGGGCGAGAAGGTCCGCGCCCAGGTGCTGGCCGACCGCGGATCAGCGGTCATCGGCGCCGACTCGGTGGTGATTCCGTTCGCGCCCCTCGAGGTGGGCACGCTGGGGCGAGTGCCGATGGTGATTGGCGCGGACACGCTGTGGGGCGAGGTTGACCCGCAAGTGGAAGGGCTCGTGCTGCCGGGACTTGGACGTGGTGCCGGGCTCGTGGATGTGCTCGGCGACGATCGGCGCGGGCCCGTGATGATCGTGCGCGAGCTCTCGCTGGGCGCGCTGACGCTGCGCAACGTACCTGCCCGCGTGGATGCGACGCTCGGCGTCGGGCGGGCGCGGCTGGGGTTCGACGTCTTTGCCCTGCTCGCGCCCACGGTGGACGCGCGTGCCGGCACGGTGACGCTGCGTCGTTCGGGGCGTGTGGCCGAGCGCGAACGCGCCACCGGACTTCCCGTGGTGCTCGGCTTTCCCGGCGTGCGGCTGGCGGTGCGTCGTGGAGAAGCGCTGGCGCCGGTGACTTCCCCGGCCGGCCGGGCGACGCTGCGCGGGCGCGCGTGGACCGTCGACGTGCGACGCGGGATGATCTGGCTGGATGCGGGGCGGTAGGCCGGCCGGGTCGTCGCGTGCGCGCGATCGCTGTCGGTGTTTATGGCCACTCCCTGTCAGGGAGAATCCACTGACTTGGCCTCCGCAGTCCGGGTAAGTTTCAAGGCTGGCCGTGCCGTGTGGCGCGCCGATATTTCTCGCACCAATCGTTCCCATGAAAATGCTAGTGCTTGGCGCCGGGCTTCAGGGCTCCGCGTGCGCCTACGACCTGCTGCAGCAGGCGG
>CAYHCW010000039.1:0-11888 GCA_964355025.1 uncultured Gemmatimonas sp.
TCGCCACGCCCAGCGCGGCGAGCATCAGGAACATCAGGATGGTGAACTGCCAGCGGCGTACCGAAAACTCGGCGAGCTTCACGGCTTGATCTCCACGCGGGCGCTGTCGCTCAGCCAGCTGGCGCCCGCACTCACCACGCGCGTCACGCCGTCAAGCCCGCGCACCAGCACCCTGTCGCCGTCGAGCCCAACGAGTGTCACTGTTACCCGGCGCGCGCGCGTGCCTGCGGAGTCCACCGTGAACACCGTCCCGCGCGCTCCATCTCCCTCAACAAGCGCTTCGGCAGGAATCGAAACCACCCCCGCACCCTGCACCCCGCACTCCACTGTGCCTGTTCCCGTGCACTTCACTGTGCCTGTGCCTGTGCCCGTGCCCAGGACCGTAACCCGCCCCACCAACCCCGATGGCAACCCCTCAACACCGTCCACCGCGATCTCGATCACGTACAGTCCCGTCCGCGCATCCGCCGACGCCCCCACCTGCGACACGCGCCCCTTGAACACCTTGCCCGGCACCGCATCAAACGAGACCTGCGCCTCTTCACCCTGCCCGATGGAGAGCGCGGACCGATCGGGAACGCCCGCACGCAACACGCTGCCGCGCGCGCGCGATGCGAACTGGATGACCGGCGCTCCCGGTGCGACGAGCTGGCCGGCATTTGCCGTGCGCGCGAGCACCACGCCGTCGGCGGGCGCCACAACCGTCGCATACTCGTGATTGACGCGCGCCGCGCGCAGGTCGGCCTCGGCCGCCGTGCGCGCCGTCTGCGCGTCCTGCATCTGGGCCATCGTCACCACGGAGTCCTTGAACAGCCGCTCGGCGCGCGCCGCATCACGGCGTGCCTTGTCGGCGCCCGCAGTGGCCTTGGCGACCATCGCGTCAATCTCGCGCTGATCGAGCACGGCCAGCACCTGGCCGCGGCGCACCCTGTCGCCATCGTCCACCAGTACTCTGCCGACGATGCCGCCGATCTTGAACGAGAGCGACACTTCGTCCTTGGCGCCCAGCGTGCCGGTGGCGGTGATCACCGGCGACTGGCCGGCCGGCACCACGTTGGCGAGTTGCACGGGAGTGACCGACTCGGCCGATGCCTTGGCGCCCTCGGCGGGCTTGCCGCACGCGGCGACGACGGTCAGTGCGATGAGGGCGAGCTTTGTTGTCGATGTCATTGGGATGGGTTCGCTTGGGGGGCGGGTTCTACTTCTACCACGAAGGGCGAAGTGCGCGAAGGTTCGCGAAGGAAAGGACTTGGAATGGCAAATGCAGTTCCATCTGGAGCTTCTTCGTGCCCCTTCGCGCCCTTCGCCCATCGCGGTATCTGTTGCAGTTCAAGGAATCGCCCTCAGTGCCGCCGCCCGCTCGATGTCCACCACACGCGCGGCCATCGTGTACTTGCTGAGCACCAGGTTCAGCTCGGCCGCCGTCAGTTGCGCGCGCGCGTCACTCCATTCGAGGTGCGAGGCGAGCCCTTCGGTGAAGCGGCGGTCCACCATCTGGAACGCGCGGCGTGCGGCGTCGAGTCGCGCCGTGGCCGACGCCAGCCCCGCGCGCGCCACCCCCACGGCGTCAAACGACGTGCGCACGTCCAGCGCGATCATCCGGTCGGCGTCGGCGCTGCGCAGGGCCATCACGCGGCGCGCCGATGCCGCCGCCTCGCGACGCGTGGCGTCCTGGCCGCCGTTGAAGAGGTTCCATTGCAGCACCACGCTGGCGATGGCCGCGTCGTGATCGCGGTCAAAGTGATACTCGGCGCCCTGCACCCCGTAGTCGGCGGCCAGCGCGAGGCTTGGCAAGAACGTCGCCGCGGCGGCGCGCCCCTGCGCGCGGGCGGCGGCCGAACCTGCGGCCGTTTGCGCGCGCTCCTCGCGTCGCAGCGCGGCGGTGAGCGCCTCGTCGAGTGTCAGCGGCCGCATCTCGGGCAGTTGCGCATCATTGAGCATCGCGACGGGAGTGTCGGCGTCGCGGTCAAGCAGCAGGTTGAGCATCCCCAGCGCCGCGTCGCGCAGCCGCACCGCGTCGGCGCGCTGCTGCTGCACGTCGGCCACGCTGGCGCGCGCGCGGTACACCGCGTCACCGGTGGCGCTGCCCGCGCCCACGAGGCGTTCGGCCACGCGCTGGTTCTCGGCGACCACCGTCACCGTGGCGTCGTAAATCTCCACCGCGCGCACGGCGCGGGCGTAGTTCAGGTAGGCCAGGCGCGCATCGGCGTCGAGGCGGCGCGTGGCGGCCGCGCGGTCGGCGCCGCGCAGGTCGCGCAGGGCGCGTGCGGCGGCGAGGTTGGCAAGCAGCGAGCCGTTGAACAGCGGCAGCGTGCTGCGCAGTTTCGTTTCCTGCTTGAAGGGCAGGGTCTGATGGATGTTGGTGGGAAACTGGTCGCGCCCGATCAGCTGGTTGAGCGCCGCGTACGCCGGGTTGATGGCGTCGCCAATGTCGATGGCGCCGTTGAGGTCGCTGTAGCGCGCCTCGATGCCCAGCGTCGGGAGAAACAGCCCGCGCGCCTGGCGTACGCCCAGCGCCCCCTGTCGCTCGGCTTCGCGCGACTGGCGAAGGCCGAGATTGCGGCTGATGGCCAGGCGCGCCATCGAGTCGAGCGGGGTGGCCTGCGCCGCCACCTCGCGTGGCCACAACAGCAGCAGGGCGAGGGCGGCGATCACGACGGTGACCGCCGCGAGCAGCAGGTGGAGGCTCCGGCTATCCGGATCGACGGCGTAGTTCTTGTCTTTGAACATCGCTAGGGTGTATAACGGTGTTAGGTGGACGTGCAAAAAAGGGGGCGGTCAGAACTCCGGAGCGCGCAGGACACCGCGCATCACCACGTCGGTCAGCATCGCTGCCGTCTCGCCGGCATCACACAAGTCGAGCCAGGGGTGCAACTTGACGGACGAGATCATATGGATGGCGGCGAGTCCGTGCACGCCGGCCCAGAGCATCTGGGCGAGCATCTCGGCGTCGGTGTACTCCGGCCGAAAGCGCCCGAGGTCGAGCCCTTCCTTGACATTGTGAAGCAGGAATGAGTAACCGTCTTCAGCTGGGTCAATGGTTACGCACTCGGGGCCTGGTATTGGACGATCGACCATGAACATGAAACGGAACTGCTGCGGGTGGCTGAGCGCGAACTTCACGTAGTTCTGCCCCATCAAACGAATGCGCAAAATGGGGTCGGGAATCTGGTCCATCTGGCGCAGAGCCTCGCCGAGTGCGCTGAAGTCCACGGCGCAGAGCTCGTTGAGGAGGGCGTCCTTGTCCTGGAAGTGATGGTAGATGGCCGTGGCCGTATAGCCAATCTGGTCGGCAATGCGGCGCATCGAGGTCTGGGAGTAGCCCTCGGTGGTGAACAGCTCGCGAGCGGCCTCGAGGATGAGCCGGCGGGTCTCGGACTTCTCCCGGTCGCGGCGCGCGCGGGACGGGGAGACGGGCTTGGGGTGTTTCGGCTTGGTATTCATGCGTGAGGCAACCTAACGGTGTTAGGTAAGCCTGTCAAGCACAGTGAAACGGCAGTTCCGCCGTTACAGCGCCAGCACCAACTTGAGGCCGGCGTTGACCTCGAGTTGCAGCGACCGTGGCAGCGATTCCACGCGCTCGGTGAGTGCATCCTTGGGCAGCGCCAACACCTGGGACACGTTGGCCACCGAGTCGCGCCCAAGCCCCGAAGCGCTCCGCGGCACCATCACATTGCCGGGCGCGTCGGCGAGGCGGAGGTTGGACGTGAACGGCACGACGAGCACTGTCCCGATACGGCTTCTGTTGAACAGGTCGGATTGCACGATCAGCACCGGGCGTCGGAAACCCGGCCCCGAGCCGAATGGGTCGGGGAGATCAGCCCACCAGATGTCCCCGCGCTGCATCACCACTTCGACTGCTCGAGGAGTCGGCGTCCGGCCGCCAGGACACCGGCGTCCCCGGCGTCCCGTTCGAGTGCGTAGACGGCGTCGAGCCGCTCCGTCACCTTCGATGGTGCTTGCCGCGCGAGGTAGTCGGCGATGGCGCTGGCGATGATCCTGCTGCGCGGCAAGCCACGGCGCTTCGCGAAGGCGTCCACAGCCTCGGCGAGGGGATCGGGAATCGAGATGGCGAGTTTCATACTCGTAGCATACTCCGGTATGACCCGCGGCGCCAGCCCGCACCCCGGTTCCCGGCTCTCGCGCGGCAACACGCCGAACCGCATGCTAAATTCCCGACGCACCCAACGATGAGGATGGAGCAATGTTCTCGCTCAAAGGCAAGCGCGCACTCGTCACCGGCGGCTCCCGCGGCATTGGCGCCGCCATCTGCCGCAGTCTCGCCGCCGCCGGCGCCGACGTTTGCATCGGCTATCACACCCGCGCCAAGGACGCCAAGGCGGTCGTCGCCCAGTGCAAGGCGCTCGGCGTGAAGGCCGTCGCCTTTGCCAGCGACATCAGCACCACGCTGGGCGCCGAGCAGCTGGTGGTGCACACGGTGGGCAAGCTGGGCGGGCTCGACCTCTTTGTGGGCAACGCCGGCATCTGGCCGGTGGAAGAAGTACCGGTGAGCGACATCGCCGACGACCGCTGGCGCCACACCATGCGCCAGAACGTCGATTCGATGTTCTACACCACGCGCGCCGCGCTGAAGGTAATGGAGCCCAACGGGCGCGTGGTGCTGGTGGCGAGCACCGCCGGCCAGCGCGGCGAGGCGATGCACGCCGACTACGGCGCGAGCAAGGGCGCAATGATCGCGTTCGTGAAGTCGGTGGCCATCGAGGTCGCGGGGCAGGGCATCACCGTGAACGCCGTCACGCCGGGCTGGGTGGACACCGAGATGTGCAACCTCGCGTTCGCCGATGGCGGCCGTGCGCGCATCGCGGCGGGCATTCCGGTGGGGCGCGTGGCATCGACCGAGGACATTGCGTTTCCGACGGTCTTTCTTTGCACCGACGAGGCGCGGCACATCACGGGGGAGATACTCAACGTGAATGGGGGGGCGGTGCTTTGTGGGTGAAGGGTTCGGGGTGCGGGGTGCAGGTGAGGGGGGGATGAGTGGGGGAGGGGTTCGGGGTGCGGGGTGCAGGTGAGGGGGGATGAGTGGGGGAGGGGTGCGGGGTGCAGGTGAGGGGAGCGAGTGCGTGAGCTTTCAACCCCTCACCCCTTACTTGCACCCGCCACCCCGAACTCGTCCCCAGATTCCGGTTCCTTTTTGCCATCGCCGAGCGTACGCTATGGGTATGGTTGCGCTTCCTCAGAAGTGGCACACGCCCAGCGACGTGCGCCTGTTGCCCAACGACGGCAACCGGTACGAGTGCGTTGCCGGGGAGTTGCTGGTGACGCCGGCGCCCAAGGGGCGGCATCAGGCCGTGTGTACCGAGATGTACGAGGCCCTGCGCGCGGTGCGAGCGATTCCCGGATTCCGCATGTTGTGGAGTCCCGCGGACATCGCGGACGTCGGCGTGCCGGAGTATTGGATCGTCGATGCCGACGCGCGGCTCGTCGAGCGCTGGCATCCTGCCGACGAGCGCCCCGAAATCTGCGTCACGCGCATCGAATGGCTGCCCGCCGGTGCGGAGTCGCCGATCATCGTCGACCTGCCGGCGCTCTTCAGGGCCGCGCTCGACCCGTGAGAATCCTCATCGTCGGCGGCGGCCTCGTGGGCCTCGGCACGGCGCGCGCGCTGCGCGAACGTTTCCCCCACGCGCACCTCACCGTCGTCGACAAGGAACCGACGTTCGGCGCGCACCAGAGCACGCACAACAGCGGCGTGATGCATTGCGGGCTGTACTACACGCCCGGCTCGGAGCGCGCGCGGCTCGCGCGGCGCGGCATCGACCTCATGCGCGCGTTCTGCGCGTCGCACAATGTGGCGCACGACACCTGCGGCAAGCTCGTGGTGGCGGCGTCGCACGACGAAGTGGCGCGCTTGCGCGCGCTCTTTGAACGCGGCATCGCCAACGGCCTGCAGGGGCTGCGCTGGCTCGCGGCCGACGAAGCGCGGGCCATCGAACCGCACGTCAACGTGGTGGCCGCCGTGCACGTGCCCGAGGAGGGCATCGTCGACTATCGCGGCGTGGTCGATGCGCTGGTGGCCGACCTCTCGGCCGATGGTGTGGAGCTGCGGCCGGGGTCGGCGGTCACGCACATTGCGCGTGAGGGTGCGGGGTGGCGGGTGCACGCCGGAGCGCACGACCTTCGCGCCGACTTCCTCGTCACCTGCGCCGGCCTGCACAGCGACCGCCTCGCGCGCCTGGCGGGCGAGCATCCGCTCACGCGCATCGTGGGCTTTCGCGGCGAGTACTTCGTGCTGAAGCCCGGGCGCACGCACCTGGTGAAGCATCTCATCTACCCGGTGCCCGATCCCACGTTTCCGTTTCTTGGCGTGCACTTCACGCGGCTGGCGCTGGGCGGGGTGGAGTGCGGTCCCAATGCCGTGCTCGCGCTCGATCGCGAAGGGTACCGCCGCCTCGCGTTCAACGCGCGTGACGCGGCGTCGGCGCTGTCATTCCCCGGCCTCTGGCGCTTTGTGGCGCGCTACACGCGCACCACGTTGTTCGAACTCCAGCGGTCGCTGAGCAAGTCGGTGTTCGTGCGCTCGCTGCAGCGGCTGGTGCCCGAGGTGACGGCCGACGACCTGCAGCCCGGCCCGGTGGGCGTTCGCGCGCAGGCGATGCGCCGCGATGGCTCGTTTGTTGACGACTTCGAGTTTCTCGAGAGCGCCGGCGCGCTGCACGTCATCAACGCGCCGAGTCCGGCGGCGACGGCGTGCCTGGCCATTGGTGAGGCCGTGGCGGCGCGGGTGGGTGCGCGGGCGACTGCCTAGTCGCGCGTCAGGAATCACGGCTCAGGGATCTCCAGCGCACGGCAAATCCGTCGCGCGAGAAAATCATTGATTTCTCGATGTCGGGGAATCGTCGCGACTCGCCTCGTTGTTGGGTTCACGAAGACCGAGTGGTTGCTGCCCTCACGCAGGAGCACACAACCCGACGATTCCACGTGACGCACGAGATCGATGCGTTTCACGCGGAAATTTCGAGCGACTCCCGAATGACGTCCGCGCCCTGAAGTTCCTTTTCGCTCAGTTCGCGGCTGGCCTGAATGACGAGCCCCACCGCCTCTCGCAGGTTCGTGCGCGCTTCGGGGAGGGTGGCGCCCTGCGAGTTCGCGCCGGGCAATTCCTCCACGAACGCGATGTAGCCTTCCGGGACACGGCGGTAAACCGCGGTGAGGGACAGCATGGCGACTCCTCGGCTCGAAGACATCACCAAGGATACACCCGAACCTGCGCGCATGGCTAACACCCTCACAAGAAGTGGTGGGAGGTCGCGACGAAAGTAGCAACCAGCGGCCAGCGCTACGTCATCAATCCGATGCCGCCTTGGGCGTTTCGTTCCGAAGCAACGACAACGGCAACAGCAACGGCGGAACTCCCGATTACGCGGATTTCACGGATTGCACTCACACCCGGCGCCGACCGGGATCAAATCCGCGCGATCCGCGTAATCGGTAGTTCCTGCAGTTGAACCATCCGGGCACGAATGCCCGAGGAAAGCGGGTAGTCACCACGCCGCGCAGCACGCAGATTTACCATATGGCCCTCCTGCACCCGCCCAAGGAAGTCCTCGAGATCGCCGACAAGCTCCGTGAAAACGGCTTCGAGGTGTGGTGCGTGGGCGGCGCGGTGCGCGATGCCCTGCTGGGGCACGCGCATCTCGACTGGGACCTCGCCACGTCGGCCACGCCGCCCGAGGTGATGCGCCTCTTCAAGCGCACGGTGCCGGTGGGGCTCGCCTTCGGCACCGTTGGCGTTCTCGACCGCCACGGCCTGCTGCACGAAGTGACGACCTTTCGCCACGATGTGAACACCGACGGGCGGCACGCCGAGGTGCAGTTTGGCGCGTCGCTCGACGAAGACCTCGCGCGGCGCGACTTCACCATCAACGCCATCGCCTACGACCCGCAAACAGGCGAGCTGCGCGACCCGTTCCGTGGGCGCAAGGACCTGGGGCAGGGGCTGATACGCTGCGTGGGCGACGCCGAGCAGCGCATGAAGGAAGACCGCCTGCGCGCGCTGCGGGCGCTGCGCTTTGCCTCGCGCTTCGGCTTCGCCATCGAGCCGGCCACGTGGAAGGCCATCTGCAACTCGGCGCCGCACCTGGGGCGGCTGAGCGCGGAGCGGGTGAAGCAGGAGATCGACAAGACGATGGAGCAGGTGGGCAAGCCCAGCGTGGCGTTTGCACGCTGGCGCGAGTCGGGCGCTCTGGCGGCTTTGGTGCCGCACCTGCACGCCGCGCCGCTCCATCGCTTTGCCGCGCTCGACTACCTGCCCGTGCCCGGCCTGGCCGGGCGGCCGCAGCGCAAGCTGCTTCGGCTGGCGATGCTCTTTTTTGGCGACGATCGCCGCGCGGCCGAACCGGCGCTCAAGGCGCTGAAATTCAGCAATGCCGACACGGCGTGGATTGTGCGCCTGGCCGACGCGCGCGCGCGGCTGGGCGCGGCGGTGGATGCGGCAATGCTGCGAGACGCCGCCGCCGGTGGCGCCACCGACGCCGAGCTGCGCCGCTGGGCCGCCGACGTGGGGCGCACGGCCGCGGCCAGCTGGTGGCGGCTGCACGCAGCGCTGTGGAGCGCGCGGCGCGCGACGGGCGACTCGGCGCCATCGGAGCGCGCGGTGCACAGCACGCACCGTCGGCTGGTGCGCATAGCGTACCGCGATCCGCTGGCCATTGCCGACCTGCAGGTGGACGGCGAAGACCTGGTGGCGGCCGGGGTGAAGGCGGGGCCGGCACTCGGCCTTACGCTCAAGCGGCTGCTGGAGATGGTGATCGAGGATCCGGCGGTGAATCGGCGGGAGACGCTGGTGGCGCGTGCGTTAGAACTGCAAAAGAACCTGTAAGCTGTACGCTGTACGTTCTACGCCGTCCGTGCTCAACGGCAAAGGAACCTTTACGCTGTACGCTGTACGTTCTACGCCGTCCGCTCACTGCTGATGTTGCAGGAAGCGGATAGCGTATAGCGTACAGCGTACAGCCTACAGGTTCTTTTTGCAGTCCTCCATTGCGCCCCCCACTCGAAAACGATACTGTACGGTACTGTTAACCGTACCATACATCGACCCGTGTGAGGACCCGCATGTTCGTCATCAACGCCCCCGGCGCCGCGGTCGTCACGACCAGCGAAGCGAAGCGCGACATCCCCGGCACGTTCAAGGTGGCGGAGAATCATCGCGTGTACGTCACCAAGGACGGCCAGCCCATTGGCGGCATGGTGAGCATGGCGATGATGGGGCTGCTCGAGGAGGCGTTGGCCGATCGACAGATGACGACGGTTGCCTCGCGACGGCTCGACGCGATTCGCGAGGGGTCAGACCAGCTCCTCGAGGCCGACGACTTCTTCGCCGCCGCCGATGCCAGCATCGCCGCCCGCCGCCGCGCGTAAGGGCCGCCCGTGGCGCGTGCGTGTCGCCCGGCGTGTGCTCACTGATGACGTGCCGCAGATCGGCCATGCGGCCTTCGAGCTGGCGAGAAAGGCGATCACGAAAAAGTTGACCAAGGACCCGGAACAGTACGGAGAACGCCTGCACTCGCCGCTCCACGGCCTGTACAAGCTGAAGGCGTCGGATGTTCGCGTCGCGTATCATGTGGAACGTTCCACGCGGGAGGTGTGGGTGCTCCTCATCGGCGACCGTCGCACCATCTGGGAGTCCCGCGAGGGCGAGATACTCGGCCGGCTGAGCGACGAGAAGTCACGCGCGGCAGAGCGGGGCGCCGAGCCCACCGCGCCGCCGCGTTCCCGCCCACGGCGCCGGCAGTGAGCGGATAGCTTACAGCGTACAGCGTTCAGCCTACAGGTTCTTTTCAATCCCCATGCTTTTCCGCCACAGAACTCCCCCCACCACCGTTGCCACGCGCTTCCGTGCCGACGCCGCGGTCTTCGCTTCGAGCGTCGAACGCGGCCTGCACGTCGCGCGCGTCGCGGCCCCGATGGCGCGCAGCATCGAGCTGCTGCACGCGCTCTCCGAGCAGTTGCCGCCGGTGGTGGACTTCAGCGTCGAGTGCCTGCGCAGCCAGCGCCGTTTTGTGGGCGATGGGCTCAGTCTGCCCGAGGTGCGCGAGACCATCGCGCGGCTCAAGGTGCCGCTGCTCGCCTCGGGCGGGGTGGAGCTGGCCGTGTTCAACGCCGAGGACCAGCTGGTGCTGAGCGCGATGCTCGACCTGTGGATCTACAGCCGCACCGACCGCTGGGTGTACCTGCTGGTGGGGGAGGGGCTGGAGCAGGTGGAGACCATTGCGCCGCGCGGGTGGAGCGTGGCGCGCGACGAGTTCACCGGCGCCCCCGACCTCGTGGCCGCGGTGGAGAAGGCGGCGGAGAGGCTGACGCTGCGAGAGTGCTAGGGGCTAGGTGCTAGGGGCTAGGGGCTAGGGGCTAGGTGCTAGGTGCTAGCCGCTAGGCCCCCGCCGCGGGTAGCTTTGTCTGCAGCACTGGGCGGCGCCGCTGCGTCTGCCGCCTCAACCTTCAATGCCGAACCGAATAATGAATCGCGCGTCTCTACTTGCTGCGGTCTCCCTGCTCGTTGCACTCCCCCTGGCCGCGCAGAATCCCCCGCCGGCGCCGCCGGTGGCGCAGGTGGTGGTGCCCACCGCGCCCACCGCGGCGCAGACGGCGGCCGCGGGGATGGGCAAGACGGTAAGCAACGACCAGATTGCCGACGCCATCAAGAAGTCGGGGCTCAGCCAGCAGCAGGTGCAGGACCGGCTCAAGTCGGCCGGCTACGACCCCGGCCTCGCGTCGCCGTTCTTCGGCGGAGCGCAGGGCCAGCCCGGCCAGCCCGGCGCGCCGGCCTCGGCGCAGACCACGGCCTTTGCCCAGGCGCTGTCGTCGCTCGGCCTGCTCACCGAGACCACCGACAAGCCCGACCTCGAGCAGGAAAAAGCGCGCGACAATGACGACCGGCTGGTGAGCCGCGCGGGCGGGGTGTTTGGTCGCGAGATTTTTTCGCGCGCGAGCACCGCGTTCGACCCCGTCACGTCGGGACCGGTGGACGCCGCGTACCGGCTGGGCGTGGGCGATGCGCTGCAGCTCGTGGTGACGGGGCAGGTGGAACTCGCGTACCAGTTGGAACTGCGCCGCGACGGCACGGTGATCATTCCGCAGGTGGGCCAGGTGTCCATTGCCGGCCTCACGCTCGAGGGCGCGCGCGCCGTGCTCAAGGGGCGCATGAGCCAGTCGTACAGCGGCCTTACCAGCGGCGAGGCGCGGCTCGACCTCAGCATCGCGCGCATTCGCAGCAACGCGCTCTTCGTGATTGGCGAAGTGACCCAGCCGGGCGCCATCCAGGTGAATGCGCTCAGCACGGTGTTCCACGCGCTGGCGCGCGCCGGCGGCCCGGCCGATCGCGGCTCGTTTCGCAGCATCGAGGTGCGCCGCGGCGGGCAGACCATTCGTAGGCTCGACCTCTACGATTACCTGCTGAAGGGCGACGCCACCAACGACATCCGCACCGAACAGGGCGACGTCATCTACGTGCCGCTGAGCGCGCGCAACATCGCCGTCATCGGTGCGGTGCGCCGCGCCCGAATTTTCGAACTCAAGGGCAACGAGGGCTTCAAGGACCTGCTCGGCTTCGCCGGCGGCCTGCTCGCCGCGGCGAGCGTGGAGCGCGTGCAGATCGATCGCATTCTCCCCGCCGATCGCCGCTCGCCCGGTGTGGAGCGCGTGAAGGTGGACGTGCAACTGAAGGGCGACCTCGATTCCCTGGCGCGCGTGCCGCTGCTCGACGGCGACATCGTGACGGTGTTCGGCATCGGCGACACGCGCCGCAACGTGGTGTCGATTGCCGGCGAAGTGTTTCAGCCCGGCGAGTACGAACTGCGCGACAAGATGACGCTGGGGCAGTTGATCCAGCGCACGCAGGGCATGTTGCCGTGGGCGCTGGGCGACCG
>CAYHCW010000040.1:0-11804 GCA_964355025.1 uncultured Gemmatimonas sp.
GTTTCTCGACTTCAACACCGAGCACATCTACCGCTTCGCCGTCGGCACGCGCGAGCGGATCTTCGCCTCGCGCGGCTGGCTCATCGTCGCCAGCGGCACCAAGGACATCCCCTCGTCGCCGACCGCGCGGTATCCCTGCGCGTGGGTGCTCGCCGAGGCGCTCGACGCGTCGGCGCCCGAATCGCTGCCCGTTGGGTCGGCCGCTGGCACCGCGAATCCGGCGTTGCGCGCCGCGCTGCTTCGTTACGTCACGGCCAGCGACGCACTGCTCGAGCGCATCGCGGCCCGCTGCGCCGGCGCGGAGATCGCCGGTCGCGACGTCATCGTCTGGGGCACCGGGCAGACGACCGCCATTCTGCTCGCCGACACGCCGCTGGGCGCGGCGCGCATCGTCGCCTTCACCGACTCCAACCCGGCGCATCACGGCCGCACCATTGCGGGTGTTCCCGTGGTGCCGCCGGCTGCGCTCCGCGACATGCCGCAGGTACCCGTGGTCATCGGCTCGCTCTTGCACGGCGCCGAGATTGCCGCGGCCATCACCTCGCTCGGACTCACGAATCCCGTCATTCGCCTCGACCCGCTCGCCCCATGATCAGGCTCGCCGACTACGTGATGCGCACGCTCGTGCGCCGCGGCATCACCGATACCTTCATCGTCACCGGCGGCGGTGCGATGCACCTCAACGATGCCGTCGGCCGTTGCGAGGGCCTGCGGTGGCTGGCCTGCCACCACGAGCAGGCGTGTGCGATGGCGGCGCAGGGCTATGCGCGCCTCACCAGCCGTCCCGCGCTGGTGCAGGTGACCACCGGCCCCGGCGGCACCAACGCGCTGACCGGCGTGTATGGTGCGTTCGTCGATTCGCTGCCGATGATCGTCGTCAGCGGCCAGGTGAAGCGCGAGACGATGGCTGCCGCCGCGCCGCCGCCGCTCCGGCAGCTCGGCGACCAGGAGGTCGACATCGTCGCCATGGCACGCCCGGTGACGAAGTACGCGGTGTGCGTCACCGACCCGGCGACCATCCGCTACCATCTGGAGCGCGCGCTGCACGAGGCGGTCAGCGGACGACCCGGTCCGGTCTGGATCGACATTCCGGTGGATGTGCAGGCCACGATGATCGACGAAGCAACGCTCGCCGGCTTTGAGCCGCCGGCGCCGGTGCCCGCGCCGCTCGCCGGCGCTGGCCTCGAGGCCGCGGTCGCCACGGTTGCCGCGCGGCTCGCGCGCGCCGAACGACCGGTGATCTACGCGGGCGCCGGCGTGCGGCTGTCGGGCGCCGCCGCCGATTTCGTGCAACTCGTCGAGCGGCTCGGCGTTCCCGTCGTGTCGGGCTTCAACGCGCACGACCTCGTGCACACCGACCATCCGCTCTATGCGGGCCGTCCGGGCACCATTGGCGACCGGCCGGGAAACTTTGCCGTGCAGAATGCCGACTGCGTGCTTGTGCTCGGCTGCCGCCTCAACATCCGGCAGGTCAGCTACGCCTGGGAGAACTTCGCGCGCGCTGCCGACCTCATCGTCGTGGACATCGACGCCGCAGAGCTCACCAAGCCCACCATTCGACCCACGCTCGCCGTGCATGCCGATGCGGCCGCGGTCATTCGCGGATTGCTCACCGCGCCGTGGAGCGGGCCAAGCGGCACGCAGCGCGAGTGGGTGGCCTGGTGCGCCGAACGCAAGCGGCGCTATCCGGTGGTGCTGCCGGAATACTGGGCGCGCGATGCCGGCGTGAACCCGTATTGCTTTGGTGACGCGCTCTCCCGCGCGCTCGGCGACGACGACGTCATCGTTACCGGCGACGGCACCGCGTGCATTGCAACCTTTCAGTCGGCGCGGCTGCGCGGCACGCAGCGCCTCTTCTCCGATTCAGGGTGCGCCCCGATGGGGTTCGACCTGCCGGCGGCCATCGGTGCCTGCGTGGCGCACGGGCGCAAGCGCGTCGTCTGCATCGCCGGCGACGGCAGCGTGATGCTCAACGTGCAGGAGCTGGAGACGATTCGCGGGTACGCCCTCCCCGTGAAGCTCTTCGTCTTCAATAATGGCGGCTACCTGTCGATGCGCCTCACGCAGCAGACGTTCTTCCCGGACAATCCCATCGGCGCGGGCCCCGAGAGCGGCGTCACGTTCCCCGATTTCGGGAAGCTGGCGGCCGGCTTCGACCTCCCCTTCGTGAGGGTGGCGCACCACGCGGATCTCGACGCCACCATTCAGGCGGTGCTCGCGGCTGACGGTCCGATGGTCTGCGAAGTCGTGCTCGATCAGGCGCAGCCATTCAGTCCGCGCGTGTCGTCCAAGCGGCTCCCCGACGGTCGCATGGTGACGGCTCCCCTCGAGGACATGTTCCCGTTCCTCCCCGAGGAGGAGCTGCGCGCCAACATGCTGGTGCCGCTCGTCGCGCACGAAGTGGCGGACCGCCCGCAGCCGTGAGGGCCGTGCCCGACGACACAGCGCGCCAGCGGCTCGAGACCGCGCTGGCCGATCGGACGCTCCTCGACCGCCCGGCGCCCGAACTCGTGCACGGTGCGCGCGTGGCCGTGTACGGCGCCGGCAACGTCGGGCGCGAAGTCGCCCGGCTCCTGCGCGCGATGAGCGTGCAGGTCGCGCACTTCATCGATGCGCGCGCCGCTGCGCTCGGTGCAGTGGACGGCATCCCGGTGCGCGCGCCAGGCACTGCGCGCGATGCGGCGCTTCCCGTCGTCGTCGCCGCGTTCAACCGCGAAGCCGATCCGCGCGCCATTCACGCGGTGCTTCGTGCGAGCGGCACGACGCGCATCATCGACTTCCTCGAGTTGCACGCGCGCTGTGCGCGCGAACTCGGCGATCGCTACTGGCTGGTGTCTCAGTCCGCGCTGCGCGCCCAAGAGGCAGCCATGCGCGCGGGACTCGACCTGTGGGGCGACACGGCCAGCCGGGAGCACTATGCGCGCATTCTTGCCTATCGACTGACCGGCGACCCGTCCCACCTCCCGGATCCCGCCGAAGGCGTGCCGTACCGGCCCGACGACCTGCCGCAACCCCACGCCCCCTCGCGCTTTGTTGACGGCGGCGCGTTCGACGGTGACACGGTGCGCGCGTGGCTCGACGCCGGCATTGCCGTGGAACGGTATTGGGGTTTCGAACCGGACCCCACGAACTTCGCCGCGCTCGAGCGATGGTGGGGCGCCCGCAGCGCGACCGACGTGTCCGCGGCCCCCGGCGCGCCGGCGCACGCACTCCTGCGCGCCGCACTCGGCGCGCGCGACGGCACCGTGCGCTTCGACGCGGGCGACGGTGAGGCGAGTCGCGTCTCGGCTGACGCGCGCGCGCTCGAGGTGCCGCTGCGCGCGCTCGACTCGGCGCTCGCCGGCGAATCACCCACGGAAATCAAGCTCGACATCGAGGGCGCGGAACCCGAAGCTCTTGAGGGCGCGCGCGCGACGATCGTGCGACTGCGCCCGCGGCTCGCCATCTGCGTCTACCACCGCACCGAGCATCTCTGGAGCATTCCGGCGTGGATCGCCGCACTCGGTGCCGGGTACGCGCTGCACCTGCGACCGCATGCGCACGCCGGATTCGACGCGGTGGCGTACGGCATCCCGCCGGCCGCCCGGTAGACGCGCGCCCTCAGGCCAGTCGCTGCCGCCGCACCCGCCTGAAGTGCACGAGCGCGAGCGGCACGGCAACGCCAAGCGAGGCGGCGGCAAAGACCATCGTCATCGTCCCGACCCCGCCCGCGGCGGCCGCCGCCGCACTGGCCACGATCACGACCAGCGCACCGAGCACGATGGGCGTGGCGAACTGCTCATCGCGGAACGCGCGCAACCAACCCGCCATGGCCTGCAGCATCAGGGACCCGAAGGCGCCGGCCAGCAGTGCGAACAACGACGGCAGCGGGAGAAATCGTGCCGCGAATTGCGGCGCAACCAGGGGCAGCGCCACGACCACACCCGTCACCGCGCCGGCGAGCGCCACGAACACCGCGCTGGCCTCGAGGGTCGCCCGGCGCGCCAGCTGATCGAACTCGGCCGTCCTGCCCTCGGCGACGAGCGCGCCGAACGCCGGGAATCGCCCGTGCAGCCAGGCGCCCGCGAGCGTGAGCGGCGCCAGCGCGACGGCCAGCGTGATGCCAAGCCGCCCCGATGCATCCCCGCCGCGCAGCCAGAGCAGGATGGGCGCGAGCGACTGATACGTGAGGAAGACCGCGAGCCAGAACTGCGCACTGCGCCCCTGTTCGCGCCGGAAATGTGCCGGCAGACCCGAGGGGCCGTTCATCAGGGTGGCTGGGAGCGTGCGCGGAGCACGCACCAGCGCCGGGTGGCGCCACGCCAGCCAGGCCGCCGCGACGACGAATTGCGCGACCGCCGCCAGCCAGACGGCCATCAGCGGTTCGCCCCGCAACAGCCCAACCCAGAGCGCCAGCAGCACGGCTGCCGCCTGCGCGCCGCGCATGCGCTGCACCGACACGAGGTCGCCGCATCCTTCGGCGACGCAAATGAACGGGATCATCGGCAGGTACAGCGCCGTGACCAGCGCAAACGCGCACCAGAGCACCGGGAAGAGCAGGGGCGCGGTCGCGTACGGATTGTGAAAGAGCAGTGATCCGCCGACGCCGGCCACCGCGAAGAGCACGAGAGCGGCCGCGCCGTACCAGCGCACCGCCGTGTGCAGGAGTGCGGCGACGGTGTCGCGTGCCGTCGCATCGCCCTCGAGTCCGCCGCGCGCGCCCCACCGCAGCTGCGGCCACTCGTGGCTCGCGAACTGCACGATGATCGTGCCCAGCCCGAGTTCGAACAACTGGCCGAGCGCCACGATGACCACGCCGACGAAGTAGTAGCCCTGCAAGGCGGCGGGGAGCTGCGTCGCCGCGAGCCACAGCGACACGGGCGCGCCGGCCAGGGCGACGAGTCGGGCCGCGGCCGTCGCGCGAACGCCGGCGTCCGGGGCGAGGGCGCGAAGGCGGCCGGCCACGCTCAAAAGTTGATCCGCTCCTTCTCGAACACGTGCGGATGGTGGCGCACCTGCGTGTAGATGGAGCCTATGTACTCGCCCACGATGCCGATGAAGAACAGCTGCACCGACGTGAGGAAGAAGAACCCGATGAGGATGGGCGCGATGCCCAGCGAGAACTGGCTCCAGAACAGCAGCTTGTACGTCAGGTAGCCCAGGGCGACGAGCAGGCTCAGCAGCGCCGAGCCAAAGCCCGCCATCGTCGCCATGCGCAACGGCACCTTGGAGTGATTCACGATGCCGAGAAACGCCAGGTCGTAGAGCGTGTAGAAGTTCTGCGACGAGATTCCGCGCTTGCGCTCGGGCTGGCGGAACGGCACGAGCGACGGCTCGTACCCGATCTCGGCGATCAGCCCGCGAAAAAAGGGATACGGGTCGTCGATGCGCCGCAGCGCCTCGATGACGGTCTGGTCGAAGCAGCCAAAGCCGGTGCTCTGCCGCACGAGCTCGATGTCGGCGATGCGAGCGAGCAGCCGGTAGTAGCGCTCGCGCAGCGCGTAGAACAGGCCGCTCTCCTCGCTCGACTCCTTGACGCCCAGCACCACCCTCGCGCCTTCGGCCCACCGGCGCAGGAACTCGGGGATCAACCCCGGCGGATCCTGGAAGTCGCAGGCCAGGGCAATCACGGCGTCGCCCCGTGCCTGCAGGAGCGCGTAATACCCCGAGCGCACGTGCCCGAAGTTGCGTGCGTTCAGGATCACCTTCACGTTCGGGTCGGCGGCGGCGAGCGAGCGCAGTATCCGCGCGGTGCCGTCCTTCGACGCGTTGTCGATGAAGATGTGCTCGTAGCGATACTGTGGCAGTCCGGCAAAGACGGCCTTGATGGCCTCGTACATCTCGCGCACGTTCCCCTCCTCGTTGAAGCAGGGGGTCATGATCGAGACGAGGGCCGGCTGCGCGGGCGAGGGAGAGTTGGTGGCCATGGGCAGGGAAGGGTACCCAAAAGATGGCCCCCGTGTGCGGGAGTGTCGAGGCAAGCCTCGGGGTGTAAGTTCCACCTAGCCCCTAGCCCCTACCACCTAGCACCTATCGATATGTCCGGCACCCCCAACCAGATCGACGCCATTCCGCGCCTGCGCGGCCGCACACCAATCAGCGCCAATGACCTGGTGCTCTCGGTGCTGGTGCCCGTGTACAATGAGAAGGCGACGATCGAGGTGATCATCGACCAGATCCACGCGGTCGCGGTGCGCAAGCAGGTGATCTGCGTTGACGATCACTCCACCGATGGCACCATCGAGATCCTGGAGAAGCTCAAGGCGCAGGGGCGCATCCACGTGCTCATCCGCCACGAGGTGAACCGCGGCAAGGGGGCGGCCATCCGTACGGCGCTCGCCGCGAGCACCGGCAACGTGGTGATCGTGCAGGATGCCGACCTGGAGTACGATCCGGCCGACTGGCCCTCACTGCTTGAGCCCATCGTCGACGGTCGCGCCGATGCCGTCTTTGGCTCGCGCTTCCTCAGTGGTCCGCACCGCGTGCTCTACTACTGGCACTCGGTGGGCAACTGGGCGCTGACGCTGCTGAGCAACATGGCCACCAACCTCAACCTCACCGACATGGAGACCTGCTACAAGGCCATCCGTGGCGACCTGGCACGCTCGCTGCACCTCACGAGCGACCGGTTCGGGTTCGAGCCCGAGGTGACGGCGCGCCTTGCCCGCGCCGGCGTCCGCATTTTCGAGGTGCCCATCAGCTATTCGGGGCGTACCTACGCCGAAGGCAAGAAGATCGGCTGGCGGGACGGCGTGGCTGCCTTCTGGCATATCGTGCGCTTCAACTTTCTTTCATGACTGCAGTCGGGGTGGCGCGCCTGCCCGATCCACGCTGGGGCGCACTGGCCCTCGCCATCGCCCTGCTGGCCATTGCCGCCTCGGCGACCAGCCTCGGCAATGGGTTCACCTACGACGATCGCTGGATCATCGTCGAGAACGGTCGCGTGCACTCGCTGCGCGCGCTCTGGCATTATTTCGCCGAGTCCTACTGGCCCATGAAGAGCGGCGCCGCGCTGTACCGGCCGTTCGTCATCATCGCGTACTCCGTGCAGTGGGTCCTTGGCGGCGGATCGCCGCTGGTGTTCCATCTCGTCAACGTCATTCTGGCTGCCCTCTGCGCCGTCGCGGTGTTCTGGACGGCCGGCTTTCTCGTGGCGCCCCGGGTGGCGTGGCTGGCCGCCGCGTTCTTTGCCGTGCACCCGGTGCACGTCGAGGCGATCGCCAACGTCGTGGGGCAGGCCGAACTGTGGGCGGCGCTCGTGGTGGTGCTCGCGTTCGGGCTGTACGCGCGCGACCGGCGCGACGGGGCGCTGCGCCGCGAAACCGGCCTGCTCATCCTGGCGCTGTTCGTCGCCGGCCTGTTCACCAAGGAGCACGTCATCGTGCTGCCCGTGCTGCTGGTGGCCGCCGAAGTGCTGCTGTACCGCGACACGCCGCTCTGGCAGCGCCTGCGCCGGCTGCGCCTGTTGCTCTGGCCAATGCTCGTCGTCACGGTGGCGTACCTGATGCTGCGCGTCAGCATTCTGGGCGCCGTCGGTGGCGACGTCGAACATCCGGCGCTGCGGCACCGCTCGCTCGTCGAGCGGCTGTTCATCATGCTCGACGTGGTGCCCGAGTATGGCCGCCTGCTGCTCTGGCCGGCGCGTCTCTTTGCCGACTACTCGCCGCGCCAGCTCATTGTGCACGCCGTGCCGGATGCTTCGCAGCTCCCGGGCGTGGTCGTGCTGGTGGGCGTGCTGGCCCTGGGCGCGCTCTGCGTCCGGCGCGCACCGGTGGTCACGTTCGGGCTCACGTGGTTCGCGCTGCTCATCGCCCCCGTGAGCAACGTCCTGCTGCCCACGGGCATCCTGCTGGCCGAGCGCACGTTGTACCTGCCGAGCGCCGGCGCGTTGCTGGCGCTGGCACTCGGGATTGATGCGCTGGACGCTCGCCTGCGGGCCGAGCGCTCGGCGCTGCACCGGACCGTCCCGCTGGTGTGTGCGCTCCTGCTGGGGCTCGGCGTCGTGCGAAGTTCGGCGCGCAACCCGTTCTGGCACGACTCCGATTCGGCGTTCGCCCAGATGGTCGACGATGCGCCGCTCAACTTCAAGGCGCACTACGCGCGGGGCGGCCAGTTATTCGAGCGGCTTAAAGGAAAGGACGCCGAGCAGGAGTACCGCATTGCCATCGCGTTGATGCCCGACTATCCGGGCGTCTATCTGGACCTTGCGCACAAATACCGCGAGGCGCACGTCTGCGTCGCCGCCATCCCGCTGTACCGGAAGGCACTGGCGCTCGATCCCGGGCTCGCCGTTGCGCGCGTGTCGATTGCCGCGTGCCAGTTGGAGCTGGCGCAGTGGCGCGCGGCGCGCTCGACGTCTCGTATTGCCATCGCCGGCGGCGACTATCGGCGGGCGTTCACGTACATGATCAATCAGGCCGACAGTGCGCTGGTGGCGCGCGATTCCATCGATCCCACGATCGGGGCCAAGTGGCTTGCCCGCCGTCGGCCGAGCGCAAATGGTACGGCCACTCCAGGCCGGATTCGTTGAGAGCCGAACTGACCAAAAAGATGACAATTGTACTATAATACGACAGTTAACGCTCGGGGGACCTGCTCGCAAACTGCGTTTCGCGCGGCAATCCGCTGGGATTCGTGGCTGCTGAGAGGGCGCATCGACAATTGTAAGTGCCTGTAAAATAGAGTCTTAGATCGTGCGTCGCGGCGTGGCAAGCCAATTGCACTGGATACGTTGCGAACATCGGCCTGTACCGTCCTTACCGTACGTCGCGACACCCCGAACTGTCCACTTTACCCCAGGAGAAGCGCAAGATGTCGAACCGCAAGGGCTTTACGCTGATCGAACTTCTGATCGTCGTCGTGATCATCGGCATTCTTGCCGCGATCGCGATTCCGAAGTTCGCCAACACGAAGGAAAAGGCCTACGTGGCCTCGATGAAGTCGGACCTCCGCAATCTCGTCACCGCGGAAGAGGCCTACTTCTCCGATAACAACAGCTCGTACGGCACGATCGCGAACATGGGCACGAACTATCGCGCGTCGAGCGGCGTGACGGTTGTCGTGGCCGGCCTCTCCGCCACGGGCTGGGGCGCAACGGCTGCGCACAACTCGACGGCGAAGACCTGCGCCATCACGGTCGGCGGCACGGCGACGAACGAAGGCGAGCCGGTCTGCAACTGACCTGACGCTTTGCGCTGTACCGAGCGGGCCGGGAGAAATCCCGGCCCGCTCGTGTATTGCCGGCCAATGCGGATTCCGCGCGCGATGCCGGAATCCGCATTTGGTTTATTGATGCCGACGGCGCTCGTTTGGTGATGCATCGCCGCGCCCGGCGCATAGCCTGGGGCCATGCGCCATCGCACCGCATTCTCCCTCATCGAACTGCTGACGGCCCTCGTCCTGCTGGCCGTGGGGCTCGCCGCGTTCGCGCGAGCGGCGGGGGCTGTCGCACGGCTCGAGAACGACGCTCGCCTTCGGCGCGCGATGGCCGACGTGACGCAGGCCCGCCTCGACTCCCTCGCGGCGGCGCCCTGCGGTCCCTCGCGCTCGGGCCAGGCGCAGCACGCCGGCATCGGCGAGCGATGGAGCGCCATCAGCGACGGTCGCCGCTGGCTGGTGAGCGACACTCTCGCCGTTCGCTCTCGTCCCACCTTCGCGCGGGCCTACGCCGCGGTGGTCACGTGCAGTCGCTGAAATTGCGTGGGGGCACCAGCCTCGCCGAATCGCTGGTCGCACTCGCGCTCGCCGGCGTCGTCATGGCGATCGCCGGTCGCGGACTCTCCCAGCATCTCCGCCTGCGCCGGGAGCGCGACGACCAGGCCCGCGCCGACGAGGTGGTCCAGGTGGTGCGTGACGTCCTCCGCGTCGCGCTCGATCACGCGGAGCCCGCGCCGTTCCTGCTCGGCGACACGGCCGTGCAGTTCGCATCGTCTCGCGGTGCGGCCGTCGCCTGCGACGTGTCGCTCAGCCGGCTTGTGCTGCCCGCGTCGGCCGCCTGGTGGAGCGCGTCGCGCGCCGGCGACTCTGTGGCCCTCATTGATACGCTGTCAGGGTCCGAATGGCACACATTGATCGTGGCCACGGGGACGCAGCGTGCCTCGGCACGCTGCCCAGCGGGCGGCACCCGGCTCACGCTCTCGCGGCCTCCTCCGCCGTCGGTGCCGGCCCTCCAGTTGCCCGCGCGCGTCTGGCGGACGATGCGATACATGGTCTATCGTGCCGGCGACGGCACCTGGTGGCTGGGCGAACGGTCGTGTACGCCGGCCTGCTCCTCGGCCCAACCCATTGTGGGGCCCCTGCTGGCCCCCTCGCGTGGCGGGTTTCGGCTTTCCCTGGTCCTGGACCCGTTGGGGCACCCCGTGGCCCTCGATGTCTCGGCGCAGGCGGTGGTCGGGGGTCGATCATCAGCCATCTCGGCGCGCCTGCCGCTGGCCCCCGTTCCATGAGGGAGCGTCGCGGCTTCGCGCTTGCCGCCGTACTCGCCGCCCTCGTCATCATGGCGATGCTGGTCGCGGTGGGCGCCCAGCGGGCGCTCGTCGGTGCTCGCGAGAGCGCGCTGGCGCTCGCCCGCGTGGAGATGTCCGCCGCCGCGGCCGCTGCCGTGGCGACGGTGGTCACGGCGAGCGTCGACACGGCTCGACTCGCGCTCCGCGTGCCCGGCGCGCTGATCGACAGCGGCTCCGCGGCCTTCGGGGCGGCCCGCGCCTCGTGGCGGCTCAGCGCCGGCATCGTCCCGTACGCCACCATCGAAATCGACGCGCGCGCGCCGGTGATCTCCGGGTCGACGCGAGAACTGCGCCGCCTGACGCTGACCCTCCGGCCGGATACGGCGGGAGCACTCTGGTGGGTGCCGGCAGGTGGTGGCGGGAGGGGGCGGATTCCCGTGCCCTGACAGGGCTTGCTGTTACCTCTGTCCCCCTCCGCTCGTGATATTGGGGCAGAGCCCACCTGCCCGCCGGCTCAGGACGGCGGAGGGGTCGGGTGACGCGGCAGGTGGCTGAGGTGGCGTAACCGCAAGCCAAACCAGCAATTTGCGCCAGTTACAACTATTGACCGCGTACTGTCGCCGCCTGCAACTTTGCTGGTCCGGCATACGCACACGTCGTTCACTGTCGGGAGGCCGCGCGCCGCGCGGACGCTCGATTGTACTCCTCGCCTGAGGGCCGGGTCGCAGATGGCGCTCTTTGGTCGCAAGAAGACTACCGTGGGACTCGACATCGGATCCGGCCTCGTCAAGGTGGTCGTGATCGATCACGCCAAGGGCGAGCCCGAACTGACGAAGGTGGCCATCACTCCCCTGCTCGCCGACGCGATCGTCGAAGGGGAAGTCATGGATCCGCAGATCGTCGCCGATGCCGTGCTCGCCACGATGCGTGCGGCCGGCGTGACGTCCAAGGACGTCGTGACGGCCGTCGGTGGCCGCGATGTGATCATCAAGAAGATCCAGATTGAGCGCGTGAAGGAGCAGCAGGCGCGCGAACTGATGCGCTGGGAAGCGGAGCAGCACGTGCCGTTCGACATGGAGTCGGTGGAGCTCGACTTCCAGATCCTCGATCCCGACGCCGACGGCGTCGAGATGAGCGTCCTGCTCGTGGCCGCCAAGCGTGAACTGGTCGAGGCCAAGCTGCGACTCCTCACCGACGCCGGCCTCAACCCGTCCGTCGTCGACGTCGACGCCTTCGCCCTCCACAACGCCTTCGAGCTCAGTTACCCCGACGCCATGCAGGGCGTGGTCGGTCTGGTCAACATCGGGCATGAAGTCACGAACATCAACATCCTTGACGAAGGCGTGCCGATCCTGACCCGCGACATCATGGTGGGGACGC
>CAYHCW010000041.1:0-11770 GCA_964355025.1 uncultured Gemmatimonas sp.
GTCGATGACAAACGGCTCGTCCACCCGCACGGCCAGCAGGGCGCGCAATGACACGCTGGTCAGCGTCGGGTAGAAGTTGAGCGTGCAGTGCGGCGTAAAAGGATAGCGGGCAATCGCGTATGAGAGCCCGGCCATCTTGAGCCGTTCGTGCAGGGCGCGGATCGGGCCATGCGGGTCGATGGGCAAGACGACGATTTCGCGTCCCAAAAAGCGCAGCGGTCGCTGGAACGTGAGGTGCAGCGGCGGCGACGCCTCGGCGACTGGTGTCAGCAGCGCACGGAGAAGGGGCACCGGCGTATCAGGCGAAATGGGGCCCGCGCCCGAGGAACCCAAGATGGTGATGTGCGGCGGCAGCTCGTTCGCCAGCTTCGGGTCGAACCGGCGCTGCAGGTCGCGCACCTGCGCGCCAACCGGCCCGGTGAGCTCGGCCGTGATGAAGATGCCGTTGGTGCTCACGTGGTGCTCATCAGCGCGCACGCGGCAGCAGCCGCAGGTCTATCCAGTGCCGCGGCCGGTCCGCGTGAAAGCGCGCGACCACGAGACCGCTCACGAGGCCGACGCCGGCACCCATCATCACATCACTGGCCCAGTGATTGTCCGAGTGCATGCGCGCCAGGCCGGTGAGCGCGGCCGCCCCGTACAGCGCGGGTCCGGCCCAGCGCGCCGTGCCCGGGTGCGTCAGGCGCAGTTCACGGTCCATCGCGGTGGCGAACGCAAAGACCGCCGTGGTGTGCCCCGACGGAAACGACTGCCGCGCGCCGTCGCTGGTGCCTGAGAACAACCGCCAGTCGCCGGGACGCCCCGGGCTCGCGTATGGGCGCGCACGCCCGGCGATGCCCTTGAGCCCCCCGGTGAGCACTCCACTCAGCATGATCGCTTCCGCCGTGCGCAGGCCGAGTCGAGCCACGGTGGGTTGGCCGGTCGCCCACCCCGCCGCGTAGAACACCGCGGAACCGGCAAAGACACCGGGACTTCCGTAGGCATTGAAGGCGTCGGCCGCATGCGAGAAGGGCGACGACTGCTGCACCCAGTCGCGTTGCATCACGCGCTGCATTGCGCGGTCGGCCGGCAACACAGCGGCCGCCACCAGCGTGAAGGCCCCCAGCAGCCGGGCATCGTGCCAGGTCACCGCCCCACGCGACGCTGGTGCCCCTGCCCCTGCCGGCACCTGCGCCCCAAGCGTATGCAGGGCGAAGATCGCCGCGAGTCCTGCGGCCGTCGCACGGCCGCGTTGGTGCCAAGGGAGGTTACGCATCAGATTAAGGATATGGATCGAACCGCCGCCGCGCCGCACCTCGAACCCGTCATTCGCGACCTCGTCACCCACGACGACCGCGCACGGTGCGTCGCCCTGCAGGAGGCTACGTGGGGGCAAGGCTTCAGCGAGCGCGTGCCTGCGGCCATCCTGCAGGTGGGACCGAAAATCGGCGGAGTCACCGCAGGCGCCTTCGACGCCGACGGGCGCCTGGTGGGATTCGTCTTCGGCCTCACCGGCATGCGCCACGGCGTGCTCGCCCACTGGAGCGACATGCTGGCCGTCGTGCCCGAGCTGCGCGGCACCAGCGTCGGCACCAGGCTCAAGGCCTGGCAGCGCGCCAAGTGCGAAGCCCTCGGCGTGCGCATCATGTACTGGACCTTTGATCCGCTCGTCTCGCGCAACGCCCACCTGAACCTGAACAAGCTCGGTGCGCGCATCGACGAGTTCGTCGAGAACATGTACGGCGTCACCGACAGCACGCAGATGGGTGGCCTTCCCACCGACCGGTTCATCGCCGCCTGGGATCTCGACGACGCGCGCATCGCCCGCTGCCTGGCAGCACGCGCGCTCGACGCGCCGCGGCTCGCCACCGCCCCGGTGGTCGCCGGCGGCCCGGCAACGCCCACGCCCGCCGTGTGGCCCGACGCCCCGGCCGTGCAGGTGCGGATCCCGCGCGACTTTCCCGCCCTGCTCGGCCGCGACCCACACGCCGCCGCCGCGTACCGGATGCACTCGCATGCGGCATTTACGTATTATTTCGCACTTAAATACCAAATAACGTCGTATCATCCCGCGCCGGACGGTGATGGCGCCTACCTGCTCACGCGGCCGACGCCATGATTCGTCTCGACCAGATTGCCCTGCGCGAAATTCGCCTCGCCCTGCGCGAGCCGTTCAAGATCTCCTCGGGCGTCGTCAGCGAACGCCGCATCCTGCTGCTCGAACTGCGCGACACCGAGGGCGCCACCTGCTGGAGCGAATGCGTGGCCGGCGAATGGCCCAACTACTCCTCCGAGACCATCGACACCGCCTGGCTGGCCATCGAGGCGTATGTCGCCCCGCGGGTCCTCGGCGCGTCCTTCGACGCCCCGGGCGAGGTGCACGCGGTGCTCGAACGTGATTTCCGCGGACACCAGATGGCCAAGGCCGCCGTGGAGATGGGCATCTGGGGCATCGCCGCCACCCAGGCCGGCGTGCCGCTCGCCCGGCTCATCGGCGGCGTGCGACCGCGCATTGCCGTCGGTATTTCCCTGGGCATTCAGTCGTCGCCCGCAGCACTCGCCGAGCGGGCGAGTGCCGCCATCGACGAAGGCTACCAGAAGGTGAAGATCAAGATCGAACCCGGGCGCGACGTCGCCTTCGTGCGCGCGGCGCGCGCCGCACTCCCCGACGCCCACCTGATGGCCGACGCCAACAACGCCTACACGCTCGACGACGCCGACACGCTGGCCGAGCTCGACGCCCTGCACCTGATGATGATCGAGCAGCCGCTGGCGCACGACGACATCGTGCGCCACGCCGAGCTGCAGCGCCGCCTGCGCACGCCCATCTGTCTCGACGAATCCATCACGTCGCTGGAGCGCGCGCAGGACATGGTCACGCTCGGCGCCGGCCGCATCATCAACATCAAGCCGGGACGCGTCGGAGGCTTCGTCTCGTCACTCGCCATCCACGACTACTGCGAGGGACAGGGCATTCCGGTCTGGTGCGGCGGCATGCTCGAGAGCGGCGTGGGACGCGCGTACAACGTGGCGCTCGCCTCGTTGCCGAACTTCACCCTGCCGGGCGACCTGTCACCGAGCCGCCGGTATTGGGCGCAGGACGTCGTCTCGCCCGAATGGACCATGACGAGCGACGGCACGATGGGCGTGCCGCTCGATCGCCCGGGAATTGGCGTCGAGGTGGACGTCGGGCGCATCGAGGCGCTCACGGTGCGCCGCGCCGTGCTGCGCCCCTCCGCATGAGTGACTCCATCCCCGACGCCGTGCTGGCGCGCTTCACCGCCGCCGACGCCACCCTGCTCATCGACCTGCGGCGCGACCTGCACGCGCATCCCGAGCTGTCGTGGCAGGAGACGCGCACGCAGGAGCGGCTCGAGGCAACGTTGCGCACTGCCGGCATCAGCGACGTGCGACGCATTGCCCGCACCGGCCTGGTGGCGCGCATTCCCGGCCGGGTGCCGGGAGCGCCGGTCATCGCGCTGCGCGGCGACATCGACGCGCTGCCCATTACCGAGGCCACCGGGCTGCCCTACGCGTCGCTGACCGACGGAGTCATGCACGCCTGCGGCCACGACGTGCATGCCGCCTGGGCCGTGGGCGCCGCCCTGCTGCTGCATCGCGCGCCGGCTGATGGCGACGTGCTCGTGGTGCTGCAACCCGGCGAAGAGGTGGGGCAGGGCGCCGCTGAAGTGCTGAACAGCGGTGCGCTCGACGGCGTGCGCGCCATCTTCGGGGGCCACGTCGACCGGCGCTTCGAAGTGGGTCAGGTGGTCGTCCAGGCGGGTCCGCTCGCCGCATCCACTGATTCGTTCACCATTGCGCTCACTGGCGCCGGCGCCCACGGCGCGCGCCCGCACGAATCGGCCGACCCGGTGGTCGGTCTTGCCGCCCTCGTCACCGCGCTGCAGACCATCATCTCGCGCCGCCTCGACCCTGCACAACCGGGCGTCGTCACCGTGGGCATGGTGCAGGCCGGCACCGCGCCGAACATCATCCCCGAGTCGGCGACGCTGCGCGGCACGGTGCGCGCCACCACCAGCGCCGCGCGCGACCTGCTGGTTGGCGAAGTGGACCATCTCTCGTTCGCCATCGCCGCCGCGCATCGCCTGCAGGCCGTCGTCAGCTGGGGCGAGCGAACGCCCCCGGTGATCAACTCGGCCGACGGCACGGGCTGGGCGCTCGAAGCCGCCGTGCGCGTGCTCGGAGCCGACGCGGTCGTGCCGCTCGGCACCACCAACATGGGGGGCGAGGACTTCGCGTTTTATCTGGAGCGCATTCCGGGGTGCTTTCTGCGCATCGGCGCCCGGGAGCGCGGGGGCGAAGTGATCGCGGCGCATTCGGCGCGTTTCTACCCGGCCGAAGAGTCGCTGCTGGTGGGTGCAGCCGTGCTCGCCGAATGTGCGCGGGTGGCCAGCCGCGAGGCCTGACGCCTCGCTATAGGTGCCACCCGCGCCTACCGCGCGCGCTTCACTTCCAATGACTTGTCGAGGTCGGTCAGGAACATCTCCTCGGCGGATGCGCCAAACTCGCGGTCGCCGATGATCGCGTCGAGTTCATAGTTGATGGCCGCGCCCAGCGGGTTGAAGTCGGTGGACCCGATGCGCGTGATCACGCCGTCCATCACACTCGACTTGGCATGCATCATCTCGCCCTGCCATTCCCAGATGCGCACGCCATTGCGCAGCAACGCCGGATAGAAGCTTCGCGTGAAGCGGTTGACCCACGGATGGTCGTTGCGCCCCGGCACCAGCACGCGCACGTCGACACCGTCGCTCGCTGCTCCCTTGAGCGCCTCCATCACGCTGAACGCCGGGATGAAATAGGCGGTGGCGATCCACAGCCGCTCCCGCGCGGCAGAGGCCTGTATCTCCAGCGCGCGCGACACGCGGAAGCGGCCGGGCTCGCCTTCGACGATACCCACGAGGGCCGGGGCGGTGTCGGTGAAATCGATCCACGAGTTGCGCGCGGCGCGTACCATGCGCCGTTGTTCACGCCGCGTCGGCCCCTGCCCCACCGCGCGCAACCACATGGCGTCGAAGGCCCGCTCCATGGCCTCGGCGGCAGGGCCCGTGATCTGCACTGCCGAATCGCGCCATGGCCTGCGCTTGGGCCCCACCGAGCCAAGGCGCCATTCGTGACCGATGCCGACGCCGCCGGTAATGCCGACCCTGCCGTCGGCGACCAGCAGCTTGCGGTGATCCCGCGGCAGCAGCCCAAACCAGGCGCGAAACCCCGGCGGGCTGAAGATGCGGACATTCACGCCGCCGGCGCGCAGCGCTTTCCATATTCGCCGAGGCGTCCCTCGTCCGCCCACCCAGTCCACGAGCAGCCGTGCACGCACGCCGCGCTGGGCCGCACTGATCATTGCCCGCACGAACTGTTCGCCGATCTCGTCCTTCCCCTGGAAGATGTAGGCCTCCAGTTCGACCGTGTGCCGGGCAGCAGCGATCACCGCGAGCATCGCCTCAAATGTCGCCGCCCCGTCTTTCAGCAGCACGGGGCGGTTGCCCTGCGACACATCGGCCGCGGCCACGCGCCAGAGCACGCGGGCGAAGCTCGCCGCCGCGGAGGGGCTGGCGGCGACAGATCCTGCGGGCGGGGTGAGGGAGCTGGACATCCACGTGGAAGCTGTGCGCGCGATAGCTTGCACGTAAGCTGTGCGCCTCGGCCGAATATGGCTGGCTCGCCGCGCCCCCCGTCAGCATCTTTCCTGCCGCACTCGAGCCACCGATATCCCAGACGGGGAGCAGCATCATGGACAAGGACGCCGTGTCGAAGGAAATCCCGGCGCTGCTGAGGACCCTGCCCGGCGATGACGTTCGGCAGATCATGTGGCGCTTTTCCGACCGGTTTGACTACCAGATGGTCATCCAGTCCACGAGGGCCGTGGCGCGTGGCCCGGTGGCGCGTGCGGTCGCCAAGGGCGCCAGGAATTCCCACGAGTGGACCGAGGACAAGGCGGCACTGCTCGAGGAGTTCGATGCCGCAGGGATTACGTCGGCGCCTGTCGATCCAGAATACGGTGGATACATCGAAGGACCCAAGAATTTCCTGATGGGGCTGATCGCCTACGAGCTGGCCTGGGTCGATGCCGGCGCGGGCACGTCCAGCATGGCCAACTCGCTGGCGCTCGCGCCCATTCATGAGCGGGGCACCGCCGAACAGAAACAGCTCTACATGACGCGTTCCGTTCCGCCGCAACCGGGCGAGGACCGCAAGATCTGGCGTGGGGCATTCGCCCTCACCGAGTCGATCCCGTATGTCGGCGTCGACACGGGGGTGCTGAGCGGCCGGGTGCGCGTGGCCGAGTGGACGGAGGGCGAGGAACCGCTGCTGCACGTCGACAAGCGGGGTCGATTCATTACGAACATGGGATCGGCGAATTTCGTCACCGCGGCGGTGGATTCGGGGGATCCGCGCATCAAGGGCAGTTGCATGGTGATCCTCGAGGAAACGGATCCCGGCACGTGGGACCGCGGCACGCCGACCAAGAAGCTCGCGCATCAGCTCTCCTCGACGCGTGATCCGGTATTCAGCCTCCAGGTGCCCGCCAACCGCATCATCGGCGGGTACACCGTGAAGGACGGTGTGATCATCCCGAACTACAGCCACGCCGACGTCATCGAGGCCGTATTCACCCGCACCCGCGCGGCGCCGGCCATCATGACCTCGGCAAAACTGCTGTCGGCGGTCGAACCTGTCATTCGGTACCATCGCCGGCGGTTCCGCGGCGCCGTGGGCATCAACGAAGGAACTCCGCGATTCGACATGGGGCTGCAGCAGAAGGAAGACGCGCTGCACCGGCTGCTGGATGTCTGGGCAGCCGGCGAATCGGGGACGTCGCTCGGGTTCATGGCCCTGAGATTGCTCGACACGTACGACGCCATCGAAAAGGCAAAGTCCGAGGTGCTCACCGCGCAAGGCGTCGCCGGCGGGCGCGCAGAGTTCAAGGCACTGCGTACACGCGAAGGCGCGGCGACGGAGTACGTCGTGCTCTCCGCGCAGAAGACGCTCGACGCTGGAGAGTCCGCGCGATTGGCCGAACTCGAGGCGGACCCCGTCATCAAATTCATGGTGACGGAATCGCTGTCCAGCGTCCTGATTCCGGCCGCCAAGCTCTGGAACACCGGCCACGGCGTCAACATGATGCGTGAGGCCGTCAGCATGATGGGCGGCTACGGAATCACGGAGGATTGCCCGGGCTTCCTTGGCACCAAGTGGATCGACGGGCAACTCGAAGCCACCTACGAGGGACCGGAGGTCGTGCAGCGCCGTCAGCTCTCGGTGACGATGTCGCGGCCCATCTTCCTGCAGCAGTTCCAGCAGTGGATTGCCCACCTGCGCGATGTCGCCGGGGAGCATCCGGCGCTGGGAGCCGGTACGCTGGCCAACGCCATGGAACTGTGGCTCTGGTCGCGCGCGTACCTGTCGACGGCCAAGGACGCGTACGGCAAGGACCTCTATTCGAACCAGCGGCACGGCGTGACGTATCCGCTGGCCGATGCGCTGGCGTGGCTCGTCGCGACGTACCACCTGATTCTCGATGTGGTCGAACTCGCCACGAAGGGGCCAGAGAATCCGGCGCTCGCCGAAGGCATCGACGGGCTCGTGGGCTTTTATACCGAGCTCTGCCACATCCACTCGGCGACCGCGGCGGGCGAGGCGACGAAAATCTGCGCAGAGCTTGTGGTCGGCTACAGGGCCGCGCCGGAGGCGGCGCTCGACGAACAGGCCACCATCGCCGACGCGTTCCAGGACCTCGCGCCTTTCATCGCCCTGCGGACGAAGGTGGACCTCTCGCTGGTCGGCTCGAAGCTCGCCAAGGACCGCGCCGCCGAGTCGCTCGCGCACGTGATGATCCCCGAAGTGCTGGACTATCCGGTATGAACCGCAGGGTGAGCCGGCGGCGCGGATGACCGAGATGCGCAGCACGATGGATGCGGACATCGTCTGCGTGGGATTCGGGCCCGCTGTCGGCGGCTTCCTGACCACGTTGTCGCGCGCGCTCGTCGATGCGGACGGCAACACGGTGCTGGAGAGCCGCGTGATGCCGGGATTGCCACTGCAAGTGCTCTGTTACGAGCGTGCCGACGACATCTCCTTTGGCGTGTCGGGCGTGGTGTCGAACGCGCGCAGTCTTCGGGAGTCGTTTTCCGCGGAGCAGTTGTCCGAGATTCCGATGGCGACGCCAGTGACACGCGAAGAAGTGCTGTACCTGCAGGATCCCATCGGGGCGAGCCGCCGGTCAAATGGCGTAAAGGCGCTGGACGCCATCGTTGATGCGCTCAAGGGGGCGCTCCCCTGGCAAGATTTTGCGGTCAGGCTGCCGTGGACCCCGCCATTCCTGCAGAAGCACGGCGGCATGGTGTTCTCCATCGGGCAACTGAACCAGTGGGTGGGCACCCAGCTCATGTCGTCCGGCCTGGTACAGGTGTGGCCGGGCATGCCGGTGAGCGAACCCCTGTTCGACGGGGACAAGGTCATCGGCGTGCGCCTCGTCGACCAGGGTGTCGACAACGCGGGAACGCCGGGCGCTGCGCACATGCCAGGGATGGACGTCCACGCCGCATTGACGGTGGTCGGCGACGGCCCGGTGGGACCGGTGGGCCAGCAGTTGAACCAGCGGTTCGGTTTCCCCGCAGGCAATCACCAGCGTGACTGGGCCATCGGCATGAAGGCGGTGGTGGAGCTCGCGCCCGATTGCGGCCTCGAAGCGGGAACGGTGCTGCACACCTTCGGATATCCCGAGCCGGAGATTTTCGGTTTTCTCTACGTGCATCCCGACCGCATGGCGTCGGTGGGAATCTTCATTCCTTCGTGGTTCGACAATCCGGCGCGCACTGCCTACCGGTACCTGCAGCACTGGATGACGCATCCACGGCTGTGGAAGCACCTGAAGGGCAGCACGATGCGCTCGTGGGGCGCCAAGACGCTGCAGGAATCCGGTCGCCGCGGCGAGCCGGTGCTTGCGGGCGACGGCTTCGCGCGAATCGGCGAGGGGTCGGGCAGCACCAACGTGCTCACCGGCTCCGGCGTGGACGAGGCGTGGGCAACGGGTGTGCAGCTTGCAGAGGCGGTAATCGAACTCTCGAAGGCCGGCAAGCCGTTCACCAAGGCCAACCTCGACGCCACGTACGTCGCGCGGCGGCGCAGCAGCTGGGTGGACGCTGAGGCAAGGATCGCCGAAAAGGCCCGGGATGGTTTCAACGCCGGGTTCCTTCGTGGCCTGGTGGGCATGGGCATCACCGGCTTGACGCGCGGCCTGCTCAACCTGCGCGGGCGGTCGAAGCCGCCGCACGAGAGGATTCCGTCCATCGAGGAATATTTCGGCGACCGGATAGCAGTCGCCGACATCCGCGAAATGCGCCGTCAGTGCCAGGCGACCGGGACGCCGCTCCATGATGCACTCATGGACCGTTCCGGCTGGCCGCAGATCGAGTTCGACGGGTCACTGCTGGTCTCGCACCAGGATGCCCTGCTGATGGGCGGCAAGGTACAGGCTGCCGGGGGCTTTGCCGACCACGTGACCTTCCTCGACACGGCCACGTGCCAGGCATGCGCCGAACAGATCTGCATCGATGGGTGCTCTGGTCAGGCCATCATGCCTGGTAGCGACGGCATCCCGCAGTTCGACCGGGAAAAGTGCATCCACTGCGGCGTCTGCCTGTGGAACTGCTCCAAGCCCCACGTGTCCGACCGCGAACGCAGCAACGTCGGCTTCGCGGCAGGGTCGGGCGGACTTCACTCGCCCATCAACTAGCAACCGTCCCACCGGGAGCACGCCTCGATGTCCACGGGATTTCATGTCGTCGTCTGCGGCAGTCTTGTGCCGGACCTCCTGCAGACGCTCGAACCGGTGCAGGGACCCACGGGCCCCGGCCTCAAGAACGAACAGATGCTGCCGTCGGTGCTCGATCCCTGGGCAGCGCACGCGCTCTTCGAGGCGGCACACGTCGCGGCGACGGTGCCCGGCAGCAAGATCTGGCTCGTGAGCCTTGGCCCCAAGGCCAAGCTGCAGCAGCTCATGATGAGCATTGCACCCAAGGTGCAGTTCGAACTCGTCGCCATTGATGCCTCGGCGAGCGGATTCACCGATCCGGTGGAGGTCGCCGCCGCGCTGGCCGCCGCGATCGAGAAGATCCCGTCACTCGATCGGTCGCGCCTGCTGCTGTTCGGCGGCTGCGCCTCGGCGTCCCGCGACGCGGGTGTCACCGTGGCGATGGTAGGGGAGCGGCTCGGGATCGCCGACCAGTTCCTCGCCGCGGACGAACTGACGGTGTCGCCGCAGGGAACGCTCACGATCCTCGAACGGGTGGAAGGCGGCAAGTACCTCGTCTCGGAGCTGACGGGCCCGCCGTGCGCGATTGCGTGGGCCACCGGAAACCTGCCGGAACCACCAAACAACCCCCAGGTCGGGATGCTGAACATGCGAACGATGATGCCGGCCCTGCAGAAGGCGCAGCCGGTTCAGCTCACTGCGCCGGGAACCACGTTTCACGCCGTCGAACTCCCGAAGCAGGAGCGTCGCACGCGGATCGTGAAGGATGTTCCCCTCGATGAGATGGCCAGGGAAATCGCCGACTGGATCAAGGAATAGCCGCCATGACCACGGAAACCATTCTGTTCCTGGCACACACGGAAGATGACGGTTCGCTGTGCCGGGCCGCACTCGAAACGCTGAGTGGCGCGAGGGAACTGCACGGACAAACCGCAGGCGCCCGGTTCGTTGCGGGCTTCATTGGCGGCGATGTATCGGCAGCGGTTGCGGCATCATCCTCGTGCGGCGCCGAGACGTTCTACGCCGTGTCGGGCCCCGACTTCTCGATGTCTCGCTATGCCTCGGACACGGCAGCGCTCACGGCCATCTGCCGCGCGTCCGGCGCCACGATCGTCGTGGCCCCTGCCACGTCGCGCTTCAATCGTGCGATCCCGGGAGTCGCCCAGCGACTCGGCGGCGGCATCGATACCCACGTCGGTGGCTTCACCGTCAACGGGGCCGAACTCAGGGTTCAGCGCGGGTACTATCGCCAGCGGATGATCGCCTCGCTCACGCGCGCGGCGCGTCCGTGGTTCCTGACCTTCGACAGCGGCGTATATCCGGCGTGGGAAGGTGCCCCGGCGGCGGTGCACACCGAGATCCTCGGCGTCGAGATCGGCGATGAGCTTCGGAGGACAACGGTGGTGGGTTACAAGGCGCCGCTCTCGAGTGCACAGACCATCCGCCCCGACGCCAAGCTGCTCTTCGTTGCCGGCGTGGGCTGGACCAAGAAGCAGGCGGACGGCCAGGTGCATCTCGAGGACGCCGCCGCATCCATCCTCGGCTTCCTCGACAAGTCCAACGCGTCGCTCGGCAGCAGCAAGTCGCTGGTGGACCAGTCGAGTGAGGGGCAGAACGTCTTCTCCTTCATGAGCCACCTGAACCAGGTTGGCCAGACGGGCTCGACACCCCGGCACCCCAAGGGGCTCGCGGCCTGCTGTCACGGCGAAGAACCTCACGTGGTTGGCTGGCGCTTCATCGGGGAACGGCGCGCCATTAATCTCGACCCCAACTGCGGCTGGGCTCAGGGCAAGGCCGATGTGGTGTATGTGGCTGACGCCTTCGCGCTGATCGCGAAGGTAAGCGAACTCTTGTAGTATACGACGGGGCCGTGGCGCCCCTTGTCCAGACGGTTGGCCCCCCTACTGTTCTCTCTATGCTGAACATCGATCTTCACGGCAAGCGCGCGCTCGTAGCCGGCGTTTCTGACGACAACGGTTTTGGCTTCGCCATCGCCAAGTCGCTGGCCGAGGC
>CAYHCW010000042.1:0-11529 GCA_964355025.1 uncultured Gemmatimonas sp.
CCGTAGCCGCGCCGCACCGCGGCGCGCGGCATGGCCGACGACGACTCGGCATCCTTGTTGTACGGCGTTCGCAGGAGTAGCGCGGGGAACCGGCCCTGACCGCTCGGCCGGTAGACATCGGCGTAGAGAACCACGCCGTCGCGCATCCGGGCCGGCACATTGCGCTCGACCGTAATGTTGGCGTGCTGCCACGGATCATCGGCACCGAGCCCGATTACCAGCAATACGATGATGGCGACGGCCAGTGCCGCCACACCCGCTCCGCGCCTGTTCATGACTGCCTCCCTGGACCCGGCTACTGCTGTGCGTGGCGCAACGGCGATGCCGTCCGGGAACTCCGCTCCGTTCATGGTCGGCCCCCTCCAACTCGACGCGCGCCCTGCTGCTCGAGATCCGCAAGCCGGCGCAACGCGGTGGCCCGAATGGGATCGTCTGGTGGCAGACGCCGCACGCAGGCACGGTATGCCTCGCGGGCCCCTGCGAGGTCGCCAATCGCTCGCTTGGCCTCCGCGAGGTAGAAGTCGGCCTGCGCGGCGCCAGGCCAGTCCGCGGGTAACGTCGCGAGCCGCTCGATGGCCCGCCGGGGGCTCTCCTCTTCCAGGTCGAGGATCGAGAGGCTCAGCCGGGCGCCCGTCCTGGATGGATCGACGGCGAGGGCCTGCTCGAATCGCGCGCGGGCGGCCCGGCGATTACCCTGCTCATGGAGCAGGGCGCCCAGTCGCTCAAGAGTGTCGGGCGTGGGAGCGCCAACCGCGAGCGCCCGCTCGAACGAGGCGATGGCTCCCGGGCGATCGCCACTTCGCGCGAGCAGCAGTCCACGCAGGTCGTGGAGGCGGGCCTCGTTGGGACGCTTATCGAGCGCGGAGGCGAGCGCGTGGAGCGCGCCCGCCATGTCTCCCGCCCCGGCCAGCTCAAGGGCGCGGTCATACCCTTCGGGCCTTGCTCCGCCAAGCAGCTCGCCGCGAAGAGCCTGGGCCGCGGCATGTTGCGGGTTGCGCGCCAGGACCTCGGTGATCGCCTTGAGCGCCTCGTCCCGATTACCCATGTCGGAAAGCACGAGGGCGAGGTTGTACCGAGCAGCCGACTGCTCGGGGGCCTCCTGCACGGCAGTCGTGGCGGCCGCCAGCGCGTCGGCCAGCCGGCCCAATCGCCGCAGCGCCACCGACAGGTTGCTCAACGCGTCCGGACGATGCAGCCCACTGGCCGCAACCCGCGAATTGAACTCGACCGCGCGAGTCAGGTTTCCGACCTCGAGCGCCCGCGCGCCGAGAAACTTCAACGCCAGCAGGTTGTCGGGATCCTGCCGCAGGACCAACTCGAAGACCTCCGCGGCACCAGCCTGGTCACCACGAAGCGAGCGTTCGAGTCCGCGTTCGGCCTCTTCCCACAGTCCGATGCAATCGCGTGGGTTCGCGCCGCCGACGGGCTCGAATGGCCGGGCGGGTACCCCGCCCCCGCTGACGTACCCCAGGGAGGCGAGTTGGTCGAGGCGTGCCGCTGTCGCGGTTGATCGAACCGGGCCCGTCGCCGAGCGAGCCGCCAGTGCCAGTTCGCCGCTCAGGCGCTCGCGCAGCCGCTTCGTCACGTCGGGACGCAACCCGCTCAGGTCGGTCGTCTCGGCCGGGTCAGCGACGAGGTCATAGAGTTCCGGACGGGGAGCCTCGATCAGCTTGAAGCGGTCCTCGCGAACCGAATAGAGCGGCGACCATCCGAGGAGGCTTTTCAGGTAGAGCGTCTCGGAGATCGCCGACTCGGCGTCGCCGGCCGGCGACCCGCCAGAACGGGACCACAGGGTGGCGGGCATTCCGGCGGCCCGGGGCAGCCCAGCCAGGTCGAGCAGGGTCGTCGCGATCCGCGCCGACGTCACCTCGTGCTCGACGACGCCGCGCGCCGCCGGGGAGCCCGGCAGACGAAGAATGAGCGGCACACGAATCGTGGCCTCGTAGAGGAGTGCACCGTGACTGGATTCGCCGTGCTCACCGAGCGCCTCGCCGTGGTCGGCCGCGGCGACAACGGCCGTGTCGGCGAGTTGTCCCCGCCGCTGCAGGTTATCGAGAATGGTCTGGATGGCTGAATCAACGTAGGCCACTTCACCGTCGTACGGTCGCTGCGCATAGCGGGTGCGATACGGTTCCGGCGGAGCGTACGGCAGGTGCGCGTCGTAGAAATGCACCCAGAGGAAAAATGGCCGGTCCCGTTCGGTTGCCAACCACTTCACGGCCTCCGCGGCCACCGCCGCCGCCGGTCGCTCTCCAGTGGCGTCGACCCGGTCGTCGTAAACGTCGAAGCCGCGGTCAAGGCCGCTGGCGCGGCTGAGCACCGCGCTGCTGACAAACGCGGCGGTCTCGTATCCCGCGGCGTGCAGCAGGCTGGCGACCAACGGTGCCTGTTCGGGCACCCTGACGGCATCGTTACCGCGCACGCCGTGACTGGCCGGCACCTGGCCCGTGAGCATCGAGACATGGGATGGCAGGGTCAGCGGCACCGTCGCATAGGCCGCTTCGAATCGCACCCCCTCGGAGGCCAGGCGATCCAGCGCCGGCGTTTCGACATCTCGCGCGCCATAGACGCCGACCCGATCGGCTCGCAACGTGTCGATGGTGATGAGGATCAGGTTGGGCCTCGCGTCCCGCTGTCCCCAGGCGAAATAGGCAACGACGGGGAGCGCGACGGTGACCACGACGAACACCAGCAGCCAGGGGCCGGCGCGGCCCTTCACTGAGGCGATCACCGTGCCGATGTCCCGATCACGGCGAGCCATGGCCACTAGTCGGAAGTTCCGAGGTAGCGCCGTGTCGGGTCGAGTTCCTCACGGAGAATCCGCAGCTCCTCGGCAGCGGGCTCCGGCGTGATCCCGTGATGCACTTCTCTGGGAATCGGCCAGCCGGTCGCCGCGACCACCTCGTCGTAGGTGACGGTGGGGTGCAGGCTGATGATTCTCATCTCACCGGTCTCCTCGTCGAATCCGTAGGTTCCGAGATCGGTGATCACGAGTTGCGGTCCCCGGCCCCGGGCGCCCTGAGGGCGGCCGCCGGGCACGGCGCCCGGACTGGTCACGAAATCGAGGCGGTCGACAAACGACCGCTTCGACTGCCGGACGACCACGAACACCTTGCGGGCGAGCAAGGCGATCTCGCACGCGCCGCCGCTGCCTGGCAACCGGACACGGGGGTTGTCGTAGTTGCCCACCACCGTGGTGTTGATATTGCCGTAGCGGTCGATCTGGGCCGCGCCGAGGAAGCCGACGTCGATGAGACCTCGCTGGAGATAGAACAGAAAGATCTCAGGCAGCGAGCAGACCGAGAGGGCCCCGCTCACCAGGGAGGGGTCCCCGATTGACAGGGGTAACCGTCCCGGTGCCGCGCCGAAGATCCCCGACTCGTAGATCATGGCCAGTCGAGGCGCATGCAGGCGGCTGGCGAGATTGCAGGCCAGGTTCGGCAGTCCAACCCCGACGAACACGACGTCACGGTCCTGCAACGCACGGGCCGCGGCGACGGCCATGAACTCCTGACGTGAGCAAGGCGCGCTGGTGGTCGGCAGGGTCATTGGTAGGCGCCGTAGTTGACCGGCAGCGACAGCCACTCGGCCGGTTTCAGGGCGGTGAGCCGGTCGCTGCCGAGCTTCTGCAGGTACCGCTGATGGTCCGGCACCTGATGCACCCACTCATCGAGCCAGGCGAGAGTCGTAGCTTCGTCCCGGGAAATGCGCTCCCACTCCAGATAGAACTGGGTGTCGCGGTCGTAGCAGCCTTGTGCGAACGACGGATGGGCGCCCATCGGCACGTGGCACACGGCCGACACGATCGTGGACGGGATGAGCGTGCGATTCGGATCGGATCGGATGACCGACTGCGGGACGATCTCCTCGGTCGTGAGAATCACGGTCTTCGCGGCGAACGCGGCCTCGCGTTGCACGCCGAGCACGCCCCACACCTGCGCGTTGCCGTGCTCGTCGGCTCGCTGCACGTGAAGGATGGCGACGTCGGGCCGGAGCCCAGGCACCGCATGCACCCGCTCGCCGGTGAACGGGCATGCCACCGTCTGAATGGATGGATTGACCGAGGGGAGGTCAGAACCCTCGAAGCTCCGAAGCGGCATGAACGGCAGGCCGGACGCCCCGGCAAACAGGGCCATCGCCAGACCGAAGTGCGAGTACTCCTCGAGCTCGATCTTGTTGGGGATGCCACGCTCGACCGCGCGCCGGAAGCCATGCAGTGATCCGACGCCAGGGTTGCCCGCATAGCTGAAGACCAGCCGACGACAGGTTCCGGCCGCGATCATCTGGTCGTAGATCAGGTCGGGGGTCAGCCGGATCAGCGTGAGATCACGCCGCCGCTGCCGAATGATCTCGTGGCCCGCCGCGAACGGGATCAAGTGCGTGAAGCCCTCCATGACGAGCGTCTGGCCGTCGGGGACGAACTCCTCGATCGCAGAACTGAGGTCACGGACCTTCGACGACATGGATGTCCTTGTTTCGCCAGGCAGCACGCGGACGCGCACAAATCACCAATGTTCGCGATACGAACTAATGGTCGAAATTTGCAGTGCCATCTAAACGCGCCCAGGGCCGGACTGTCAAGCAGTTTGCCACGGCCTTCGCCCCGATACCTTACCTGTTGACGGCACGGCCGACGGTGCGTATCGTAGTGGCCGGCCGCGAGCGAACTTAAGTTCGACATACGAACTTCAACCGGAAGGGTCTCCCATGTCCTCGTCCATCGCCAGCGCCGCGGGTCCGACACGCGAGGTGCACGAACTCCTCCGCGAGCTCGTGCGCACACCGAGCTATCCCGGCATCCCCTCGCAGGAGGCCGCGGTCGTGCGCGTGCTCGGCCGCTTCTGCGACGCGCACGCGATTGCCTGCGACGTGACCGAAGTGGCCGCCGGGCGGCCGAACCTCGTCGCGCACATCGAGGGAGCCGAATCCGGGCCGCACCTGCTCCTGTGCGGCCACACCGACACTGTGCCGCCGAACGTCGGCAGCGAGGCGGCCGGTCTGGGCGTCCGTGAGGACGACGGTGTGCTCTACGGGCGCGGAACGGTTGACATGAAGGGGGCGCTCGCGGCAATGGCCGGCGTGCTGCTGCAACTGAAGCCCCTGCTTCGGCGCGGACGGATCTCGCTCGCCGCGGTCGCCGACGAGGAGATGCAGAGCATCGGCACCGAGGCCCTGATCCGCTCCGGGTTTCGCGCCGACGCCGCCATCGTGGGCGAGCCGACCGCGTTCCAGATTGCGGTTGGACACAAGGGACTCGAGTGGCTCAACGTCGACTTTATGGGCAAGGCCGCCCACGGCGGCGCCGCCAACGAGGGCATCAGCGCGATTTCCGCGGCAGCCCGCTTCGCCCACCTGGTCGACACGGAGCTGAGGCCGGCCTTCGAGCGTCGCCAGGACCCGGTGCTGGGCCCACCGACCATCAACATCGGGACGATCCACGGTGGCGATCAGCCGAGCACGATCGCCGGACATTGTCGCATCCAGCTCGATCGCCGCTGGGTCACCACGGAAACGGTTGACCAGGTCTTTGGCGAACTCGAGGCCATTCTTGCCCGGGTGCGCGACACCTTCCCTGGTCTGGGCACCGCGCTGTCGCGGGTACCGAGCGGCATGGCGACCATGATTCACGGTCCGATCGTGACAGCCCCTGACCACGCGGTCGTCATGGCCGCCAGGGCAGCGCTTGTCGAGCAGCGGATGCCCCCCACCTTGACCGTGTTCCCGGCGTGGACCGACGCGTCGCTGATCGGCCGCGAGGCTGGTATCCCGAGCATCGTCTGGGGTCCCGGTGAACTGCGGTGGGCACATACGCCGGACGAGCACATCACCCTCGCCGACGTCGCGCTCGCGGTGTCCCTCTATTCGGCGGCAGCGCTTCGGTCCACGGCCGCGTCATGACGTTCCGGGTACCGCACACCTATGTCCTGCTCTCCGGACTGATGGCGGTCGCCGCCCTCTGCACCTGGGTCCTGCCGTCAGGTCAGTACGTGAGGATCCAGGAGCACGGCAGGGAAATCATCGACCCGTCGTCGTACCATCGGGTGCCCGCACACCCGGCGAGCGCTGCCGATGTCTTCCTCGCGTTTCCGCACGCACTGCGCGAGGTGTCCGACATCGTGATCTACATTCTGATCATCGGTGGCGCGTTCGGGGTCTTGAACGCCACCGGCATGATCACCGCCAGTATCGGCCGGCTCCTCCACGTCCTCCGCGATCGGCACACCCTCGTGGTGCCACTCCTGACGCTGGCCTTCGCGCTCGGTGGCGGCACCGTCGGCATCGCGGAAGAGACCCTCGTCTTCCTCCCGCCCTTGCTTCTGCTCACGCGTTCGATGGGTTACGACTCACTCGTGGCGGGCGCGATTGCCTTGGTCGGCGCCAACGCGGGCTTTGCCGCCGCCTTTACCAACCCCTTCACCATTGGGGTTGCCCAGGGCATCGTCGGTTTGCCGCTGTTCTCGGGAATCCGGTTTCGCCTCGTATTCTGGGTCGTCATCACCGCGGTCACCGTGGCGTTCGTGACGCGCTATGCGGCCAAGGTCAGGCGCAACCCGGCATCCAGCCCCGTGTACGAGATCGACCGGCGGCGAGGGCCCTGCGACTTCGCCGCCGAGACGATACCCTTCACTCGACGGCATCTCTTTGTGCTGCTGTTGGCGGCCGCGGCGCTGGTCGCACTGGCGATCGGCACGGGGGTGCGGGGATGGGGACTGCTGGACCTCGCGGCGCTCTTCTTCGCGCTCGCCGTCGTCGCGGGCCCCTTGGGCGGCCTATCCCTGGACGACACGGCGGCGAGCTTCGTCAAGGGCGCTGCCGACCTGACCTACGCCGCGCTCGTCGTCGGTCTCGCCCGCAGCGTGTTGGTGATCCTTCGCGACGGCAACACGCTGGACACCCTCACCTACGCGATGGCGTCCACCGTCCAGCAGTGGCCCACCTCCATCAACGTGCTCGGCATCTACCTGATGCAGACCGCACTCGCGTTCGTGGTGCCGTCCGGCGGCGGGCAGGCGGCGGTCGCCATGCCGATCGTCTCGGCGTTGGGCGACGTGCTGGGCGTCACTCGCCAGACCAACGTCCTCGCCTATCAGATGGGAGACGGCTTCACCAACATCATGACGCCCACCCAGGGCTACTTCATGGCTGCCCTCGGCATCCTCGGGATCCCGTGGTCGACGTGGGCGAGGTGGCTCTTGCCACTGTTCCTGCTGTGGTTGGCGCTCGGTGCCTTCGCGCTGCTCATCGCCCAGGCCATCAGGTGGGGACCGTTCTGACGGCGCGCTCGCGAACGATCGCCGAGGTGAACAGAGCCGGCTAAGCGACATTTTTACAGTGCACACACACTACGCAAGGGAGACTCGCACATGGATGCCCCGTATCTGAAGACCCCGGTCCCCGGACCGAAAGCCCAGGCCCTGATCGATCGCGACCACCGCGCCTCCTCGCCGTCGTATACCCGTCCCTACCCGTTCGTGATGGCGGGCGGGTCTGGAGCCGTCGTTGAAGACGTGGACGGCAACCGCTATCTCGATTGCGCGGCGGGCATCGCCGTCAACACGACCGGGCACTCACATCCCGACGTCGTCGCCGCCATTGTTGACCAGGCGCAGCGCTTCCTGCACATGTGCGGCACCGACTTCTACTACGACGCCCACATTCGCCTGGCCGAGCAGATCCAGGAAGTGGCGCCACTTGATGGCGAGGTTCGGTCGTTCTTCTCGAATTCCGGCACCGAAGCCATCGAGGCGGCGATCAAGCTCGCCAAATACCAGACCGGGCGCCAGAACTTCATCGCCTTTCTCGGCGCCTTCCATGGCCGCACCACCGGTGCGCTGTCGTTGACGGCCAGCAAGGCCGGCTACCGGCGCCGGTTCGGGCCGCTTATGCCCGGGGTGTTTCACGCGCCCTACGCCTACTGCTATCGCTGCCCCCTCAACCTCCGCCCCGAAACCTGCCAGGCCGAATGCGCGGGAGTGATCGAGAGCCAGCTGTTCGTGCATCTGGTCGCGCCTGACGACGTGGCGGCAATCGTGGTCGAGCCGATACAGGGCGAGGGAGGCTACATTGTTCCACCGCGCAAGTTCATCGAGCGCCTGAGCGAGATCTCGAAGCGGCACTCGATCCTGCTCGTGGCTGACGAGATCCAGAGCGGGATGGGGCGAACCGGAAAGATGTTCGCGATGGAGCACTTCGACGTGCGGCCCGACATCGTGACCCTTGCGAAGGGAGTGGCGTCGGGGCTGCCGCTCGGGGTGACGGCAGCCGGCAATGGGCTGATGGCGTGGCCGCCGGGCGCCCATGGCAGCACGTTCGGCGGCAATCCCCTCTCGTGTCGGGCGGCACTCGCGACGCTTCAGTTACTGCGAGAACACCTCGTCGCAAATGCCGCGCGCATTGGTGACCGGTTGATGCAGTCACTGCTCGCGTTGGCGGAGCGTCATCCACTGATCGGCGACGTTCGCGGGAAGGGACTGATGATCGGCGTCGAACTGGTTCGCGATCGTCAGACCCGGGAGGTGGCCACGCGTGAGCGCGATGCCGTCCTCCAGGCGTGCTTCGAGCGCGGTGTGCTCATGCTCGGCGCCGGCGCCAGCACAATCCGGTTGTCGCCACCCTTGGTCTTGACCGAGTCGCAAGCCGACGCGATCGTCGCGGTGTTGGGGGAGGCCCTCACGCAGGTCGAGAAAGCGGAGAGGGGGGCCTGAGGCCGCTGCGGAGGTCCGGCTCGCGAACGCGGCATCACTTGACAGGCGGATGTTCGCAATGCGAACATCTGCCCGCCAGATGAAACCAACTCATCGCGCTGACCGGGCCACCAAGAACCTGGACTCCACCCCCGAGTCCGACACCAATCCGCGCCAGGAACCGCGCACCGAGTTCGTGCAGGCTCTCGAGCGCGGATTTGAGGTGATCCGCGCCTTCTCGGCCGACTCCCCGGTGCTCACGATCGCCGACGTGGCTCATCGGACCGGTCTGACGCGCGCCGCCGCGCGCCGGTATTTGTTCACGTTGCGGGAAATGGGATGCGTCCGCCAGATACGGGGCGACTTCACCCTCACGGCGCGGCTGCTGGACCTCGGTTTCGCCTACTTGTCGTCGCTCAGCCTGCCCGCGATCGCCGCACCCTATATGGAAACCGTGGTCAACCAGCTCCACGAGTCCTGTTCGATGACTGTGCTCGATGGGCGAGACGTCGTCTACGTCGCGCGCATGCCGGCCAAGCGCATCATGAGCATCAATCTCGTCGTCGGATCGCGACTTCCTGCCCACGCAACCTCGATGGGAAAGGTCCTTCTGGCGCACATCCCACCTGCCGAACTCGACGCGTTCTTCGCGGCCGGACCACTCGAGGCCCTCTCCCAGCACACCGTCTGCGACGAACGTGCGCTGCGCGAGATCCTGAAGAAAGTGAAGGCTCAGGGATGGGCGCTGGCAGACTCCGAGTCCGAAGAGGGTGTGCGCTCTGTCGCCGCGCCCATTCGCGACCGGAACGACCGTGTGGTGGCGGCCATCAACCTCTCCAGCCACGCCTCTCGGGTTTCAGCAGCTGATCTGCGCCGCGTGCACCTCCCGGCGCTGCTGAAAGCCGCTTCCGACATCTCGGCCGCGGCGAGGTCGCTGACCTAGCGGCCCGACATCCGTGCCGGGTCAACACGCCGGAGTCTGACGTAGGCTGGTTCAGCGCGGCACGACCGGCAGGATCAACCGCGAGGCGCGAACGCTGTCGTGGAACACTCGCTGTTCAGCCCGGCGCATTTCGGCGTCCTCTCCGAACGTCCCTCCGGTATTCGGGTTCCGGTCGAATCGCGGAAAGTTGCTGCTCGACACCTCGAGACGGAGGCGGTGGCCGGCCTTGAAGAGGTTACTGGTGGCCCCCAGGTCGATCGTCAACTCGGCAGCCTGTCCCGGCGTCAGCAGCTTCGGAGCCGTCTTCCCGTCTCGATAACGCACCCGCTGAATGCCATCGGTGAGCGCGCGCGCCGTTCCGTCGGGGAACACATCGACGAGCCTTCCGGTGAAATCGGTGTCGGGCGCCGATGATGCGACCCATAACTTGAGCGTCACCGGCCCGGTGACCTCCAGGTCCTGCTCCAAAGGTTCACTTGAGTAGACCAGCACGTCAGCGCGTGCCTCGGGCTCGCGCTGATCCGTCGGCATGCGCGAATACCCGCCGAGCGCGCCGGTCGGCACTGGGTCCCACGGGTCGTAGACAAACGTGTCGGGGGCCGACTGCCGGTCCACAGGCATCAACTGCAGCCGACCGTTACCGCCAAGCGTGTTGGCGCGTCCGCCGCTCGTCAGGAAGTAGTCGGTGGCTTTGGCGCGCGCGAGCGGCCACTCCTGCTCATCGCGCCACCGGTTCTCGCCCATGACGAAGAGCCGAACCGGGGCACCCGCGATGACCGACGGGTCCCCTCCCTTGAGCCAGTACTCGAACCAGCGCGCAATCAGATCCGCGGAATCGAGACCGGCGTCTGGCCCGAAGTCGATGTCACCCAGTTTCGTGCTGGCCCGGCTTGGCCCCGCGTGCGTCCAGGGACCGATGATGAGCCGCTGATACTGGCGAGCCTTTTCGGTCGCGGCATGCCGGCGCAGGCCGACGAAGTTTCGCAGCGTGCCGTTCAGCAACGTGTCGTACCAACCGGTGAGGTGATACGCCGGCACCTGGAACCGGTCGTGCACCGCCTCGACGTCGAAGGGCTTCCAGAACGCGTCGTAGCTGGGGTGTTGCAGGAGATCGTAGTAGCCCGGGGCGTACTTCCTCAGCTCGAGCGCATCCATCGTCTTGAGCGGAACGTGCCACAACCAGCGTTCCCGAAACGCCTGGCGTTGCCCGTCGGCCATCCCCAGCGCACCGTCGCGGTCAGCCTGTGGGGTCAGCATGCGCCGGCGTACGTCCAGCGACTGACCGAGGCTCCAGCCCAGCCCGTCGTTCAGGTAGAACACCCCTCCCTGAAACACCATGTCGTAGCGGCTGTTGTACGACGACGCCGGAAACAGGGCGACGAGCGCCGGCGGCCTGAGCGATGCGGCGAGCAACTGGGTGGTCGCAAGATAGCTGCCGCCAAACATGCCGACCTTTCCGTCGGCGAAAGGCAGGTGGGCCGCCCACGCGATGGTATCGAATCCGTCTTCTGCTTCGTTATGCGGCCTGGCGACGCCGTCCGAGGTGTAGCGGCCACGCGTGTCCTGAACAATGACGACAAATCCTCGTCCGCTCAGTTGTTCGAACCGCTGGGCATTGCCGGCCTTGGAATACGGCGTCCGCTGCAACAGGACCGGGTACTTCCCCGGCGCCGACGGCCGGTACACGTCACTCCGCAGCACGACACCGTCGCGCATCGGCGCCGGCACGTTCTTCTCGACAATGACGCCGGGCTGGTGTTCCCGTGCCGGCTGGGACGAGCCAAGCAACCCTGGGCTGACCGCCACCGCGGCCAGCCCGACTGCGAACATCAGACGGCGTGTGAGGTTCATTCGGGCCTCAGAATCGCAGCTTCATCCCAAACTGCATCTCGCGCGAAGGCG
>CAYHCW010000043.1:0-11382 GCA_964355025.1 uncultured Gemmatimonas sp.
CGAGGATCAACGGCCGCCGTTCCTTGAGCGACACATCGGCCGCGCGCTCCACCAGTGAGCGGCTCGTGCCCGCCGCGATGGCCGCGAGCGTTCCCATCGAGCACGGGCAGATGACCATCGCGCTCGCGCGGTGCGACCCGCTGGCCGGCCCTGCCCCGCGATCGGCATCGTCGTACAGCGTGACCCACCGGTCCCACGCCGCTTCACCTACGTGTTTACGCAGCTCCTCCACCGACCCCATGGGCGTCTCGGTCTGCAACAGGCGCAGCCCGTGACTGCTCACGATCAACGACACCCGCCGCTCGGCCTGCACGAGCGCCTGCACCAGCCGCACGCCATACGGCGCGCCGGAGGCGCCGGTGAACGCCATGACGATCGGGCGATCATTGCTCACGTCAGCACCCGCTCGGCGAGCACAAAGAGAAAGAACGTCACGCTGAGGATTCCATTCATGTTGAAGAACGCCGCGTCCAGCCGCGACTGGTCATCGGCCGACACCAGCGAATGCTCCCACGCGAGGATGCCGGCCGCAACCGCCACCCCCGCGAAATACACCACGCGGGCCTGCACCGCAAAGCCCACGGCTGCGAGCGCCACGACCGTCAGCATGTGCAACCCGCGCGCGATCGCCAACGCGCGCGGCACGCCCATGCGTGCCGGCACCGAGTGCAGTCCCTGCGCGCGATCGAACTCGGTGTCCTGAAGCGCATAGAAGATGTCGAAGCCACCCACCCAGCTCATCACCGCCGCGGCCAGCGCCGGCAACAGCCACCACGGATCGCTCCACTGCCCCGTCACGGCGAGGTAGCCGCCGGCCGGCGCAATGCCGAGCCCGAGCCCGAGCACCAGGTGCGCCCATCGCGTGAATCGCTTGGTGAAGCTGTAGAACAGCACCCACGCGAGCGCGACCGGCGACAGTGCGAGACACAGCGGGTTGATGCGCCACGCCGCCACCACGAACACCACGGAAGCCAGCACCACGCTTGTCGAAGCTTCCGGCACGCTCATCGCGCCACTGGGCAGTTCGCGCCTCGCCGTGCGCGGATTGCGCGCATCGATGTGACGATCGGCAATGCGATTGAACCCCATGGCCGCGAACCGCGCGGCCGTGAACGCCAGCACCACCCAGCCGACCAGTGGAGCCGTCACCGGCGCCACGCGACTCGCCAGCACCACGCCAACGAGGGCAAACGGCAGCGCGAACACCGTGTGCGGCAGCTTCACGAAGTTCACCCAGCGTGCCAGGCGCGACGTGCCGCCAACAGTTTGGCCCTCGCGCACCGTGGCGCCGCCCGGAGCACTCACTGCGGGCCGATGCCCAACGAGGCCCACATCGCATCCACCTTGGACTTCGTTGCCTCGTCCATCTCGATGACCTTCGGCCACGACCGCGTGAAGCCCTCCTCGGGCATCTTCTTCGTGGCATCAATGCCCATCTTCGAGCCGAACGTGAACGCGCGGCTCGCGTGGTCGAGCACGTCCACCGGCCCCAGCGTGAATCGCACGTCGCGTTCGGGGTCGATGTTGTTCAGCGCCACCCACCACGCCTCCTGCGGGTTGCGCACGTCCACCCAGTCGTCCACCACCACCAGCACCTTGGCCAGCGACATCAAGCCGGCGCCCCAGAGCGCGTTCATCACCTTGTACGCCTGCCCGGGATACGCCTTGCGGATCGACACGAACACGAGGTTGTGAAAGATCCCCTCGGCCGGCATGTGGTAGTCCACGATCTCGGGCGTCGTCAGCTTGAGCAGCGGCAGGAAGATCCGCTCGGTGGCGTGGCCGAGGTAGTAATCCTCCATCGGCGGGCGCCCGACGATCGTCGCCACGTACGTCATGTTGCGCCGCATCGTCACGGCGGTCAGGTGCACCTTCGGGTAGAGGTCCGCTTCGGAGTAGTAGCCGGTGTGGTCGCCAAACGGCCCCTCCACCACGAGCGCCTCAGCCGGGTCGATGTACCCCTCGAGCACCAGCTCCGCGTCCCACGGCACCTCGAGGTCGCACGTCACGGCCTTCACCAGCTTCACCGGCTCGCGGCGCAGGAAGCCCGCAAAGATGAACTCGTCGATGTTCGGCGGCAGCGGAGCGCTCGCCGAGTACATGGACGCCGGGTCGGCGCCGATCACCATGCACACCGGCATCTTCTCGCCGCGCTCGGCCATCTCGCGCCAGTGCGCCGCGCCCGTCTTGTGGCGCTGCCAGTGCATGGCCACCGAACGCTTGTCCATCTGCTGCACGCGGTACATCCCCACGTTGCGGATGCCGCGCGACGGGTCCTTGCTGATGACCGCCGTCATCGTGAAGAACGGTCCGCCGTCGTCAGGCCACGTGGTGAGCACCGGAATCCTGTCGAGGTCGATCTCGTCCCCCTGCCAGACCACCTCCTGGCACGGCGGCGCCCCGTGCTTCAGGCGCGGCGGAAACTTGGACACCTCGAGCAGGCGCGGCAGCATCGACAGCTTGCCCATCAGCCCCTCGGGCACCTTGAGGTCCATCAGCTGCGTGATGCGCGCGCCGTGCTCATCGAGGTCCTGCACGCCCAGGCTGAGCGCCATGCGCTTCATCGAGCCGTACAGGTTGATGGCCACCGGAAAGGCCGACGGCGTGCCGTCGCGCAGGATGGGGCGCTCGAACAGCAGCGCCGGCCCGCCGCCGGGCAGCTTCATGGCGCGGTCGGCGATCTCGCACATCTCGAGGTGCACCGACACCGGCTCGCGCACGCGCACGAGCTCGCCAATACCGTCGATGGCTTCAATGAATTCGGAGAGGGTATCAATGCTCATCGTCTGTCGTCCGCCGCCTGTCGACTGTCGTCTTTGGTCCCCACATGCACCGCCGCAATCCCCAACGTCAACGACTGCCACTGCACGTCCCCGAACCCCGCACCCCGCATCCGTTCTGCAAGCTGCGAGGCCTCAGGAAACCCCCGTACTGAGTCAGGCAAGTACGTGTACGCCGTCTGGTGCCCGCTCACCAGCCCGCCGATGCGCGGCAGGACGTGATGGAAGTACGCGTGATACGCCGCGCGCGCCAGCGCCAGCCGCGGCGTGGAGAACTCGAGGATCACGAATCGCGCGCCGGGCGCGAGCGTGCGATGCACCTCGCGCAGGCACGCATCGAGGTCGGCCACGTTGCGGATGCCGAACGCGACGATGGCGCCGTCCAGCGAGCTGGACGGCAGCGGCAGCGACAGCGCATCGGCCACCACCGGCGTCACGCGCCCTGCAGCCACCTTGCCGCGCCCGGCGCGCAACATCGGTTCCGCGAAGTCGGCGCCGATGATCCGCCCCGCAAATCCCCTCCTCGCCGCTAATGCCGCGGCCACGTCGAGGGTTCCCGCGCAGACATCGAGATAGACGCCACCCGGCACCCGCTCCCACCCCAGGCGCGCAAGCGCCACCCGGCGCCAGTAGCGGTCGATGCCCAGGCTGAGCACGCGGTTAAGCAGGTCGTAGCGGGGCGCAATGTCCGAGAACATGCGCTGCACATAGGCGCGCTTGCCCGTGGCGCCGGCTGCCGCGGCGCTCGCTTCCCGCGCCTCGAAGTCGGTAGCTGGCATCACCCTCGAAAGGTCGCCGGGCCGCCGCACCGGAGCAAGCGCGAACCGGCAATCCCGCGCCACAAGCGCACCATCGGCCGGCTCGCGCTAGTCGCTTGGCTGCGCCACGGCTACCTTTCCGCCGCTGCGCATGGCCCCAACCCTCGACCTCTCCAATCTTCCCGACGCCGACGTCGCCCGCCTTGCCCAGCAAGGCCGCGAGTCGGCCTTTCGGGAGCTCGTGCGCCGCTACGAACGGCCCGTCTTTTCGCTTGTCTTTCGCATGGTGCGCGACACGGCGACGGCCGAGGACCTGGCCCAGGACACGTTCATCAAGGTCCTGAACCACATCGACAAGTACCGCCCCGAGTTCAAGTTCTCGAGCTGGCTGTTCAAGGTGGCCAACAACGTCGCCATCGACCACCTGCGCCGGCGGCAGCTCAACACGGTCTCGATCGACGGGGCGCCCAATGCCGCGTCCGTGGCTGACATCGAGGCCACCCGGTTCGACATCGCCGACAAGTCTGAATCGGCCCTCGAAGCAATGGAAGCCCGGGAGCTGGGCTCCTCCATCGAGCGGGCCATCGGCGCCCTGCGCCCCGAGTATCGCTCCTGCATCATGCTGCGCCACGTCGAGGGGCGGTCGTACGAGGAGATTGCAGCCACGCTCGACCTCCCGCTCGGCACCGTGAAGACCTACATCCACCGCGCCCGCCACCAGCTGCGCGAGGCCCTCGAGCACCTGCGGGAATGACGCGCCAAGGACCACCCGAACTGCCCGCGCCCCCCGCGCTGAAACCCAGTAGAAGCCCGTCCCGTACGGCAAGCCAGGAGGAGTCAGTGCAACACCGTCACCTGCTTTCCAACGAAATCGACCTGCTGCTCGACGGCGAAGCTGGATTCGGCGTCGCGCCGTTGCGCGCACACGTTGACGACTGCGCCGAATGCCGCGCGCAGCTCGACGAGGCGCGGGTGGTGGCTGACGCGCTGGAACGCCTCCCGCATTTCGCACCGCACACGGGCTTCGCCGATCGCGTCCTGACGCAGGTGCAGGTCGTTGAGCCCTGGCACGTGGCCGCTCTCGAGACGGCGCGGCGATTCGTACCCGAATCGCGGCCCCTGCGGGTCCTCCTGATCGCCGGTGCCGCCGTGTCCTCCGTCACGGTCTCGGCGAGCGCTGTCTGGATCGCGATCAGCGCCGAGCTGACGTTCGGTTCTGCCTCCGTAGTCACCGGCCGCGTGCGGGCAGCGCTGATTGACGGCGCCGGGCGCGCACTCGAAGCGGCACTGGGCAGTGGCGCGGCCGACGCCGTTCGCTCCAATGGCTCGATCGCGCTGGCCGCCGGAGTAGTCGCCGTTGTGGCCTCGGTCGGCGCCGCAGCGTTCGGGTTCCGGGCCTTGGCCACCGCCGCTCGCCAGCGCGGGAGCTGAACGATGCGCCGCGTCTTGATGACCGCCGCCGCGACGCTGCTCGCGCTCGGCGGATGGAGCGAGGCAGTCGCCCAGGGGACCGCCGCACCGACGTCTGCCGCGCGCGATTCGTTTGCGCAGGCGCTCGACCGCGAGCGTGCCACGCCCGTCGGCCGCAACTTGCCGTCGGCCGACCGGTTTTCGTGGGGCAACCTGACCATTCCCGCCGGCACGTCGGTGGATGGCCCGGTGGCCGCCGCGCACGGCTCGGTGCAGGTGCGTGGCCTGGTGAATGGCGACGTCTTCGCGTTTGGCGGGGACGTCGTCGTGCATTCGGGAGGCGAAGTCTCCGGCTCGGCGCGTGCCGTACAGGGCAAGGTAATACTCGAGGGCGGCGTGGTGCGTGGCGCCATGCGCGCCTCGGCGCCGCTGAACGCGACACGCACGGCGGTGGCTCCCCTCACGGGCGCGGCCGCCGTGCAGCGGTCGCTCAAGCTCACCGTCGCGTGGTTCACCGTCGTGCTGCTGGTGGGACTGGGCGTCATCGTCTTCTCCGGCGCGCAACTCGAGGCCGTGGCGCAGACGCTGGAGCATCGCTTTTCCACCGCGTTGTTCGTGGGTATCGCCGGTCAGCTGGGGGTGCTCCCCCTGCTCGCACTTCTCTGCGTGGGACTGGCGCTCACGCTGGTCGGCGTGCTCCTGATTCCCTTTGCCATTGTCGCCTTTGTGCTGGGCTTCGCCGGTCTCGTGACGTTGGGCGCGCTGGGGGCGGCCACCGTGGCCGGCCATGCGGTGGTGCGTGAAGGGCCGAACGTGCGGGCGCGCGCCATCCAGTCGCTGGTGCTCGGCACGAGCTTCCTGGTGCTGCCGTGGATCGCGGCTGCGCTGCTCGTGAACAGCTCGTGGGCCGAGACGATCGCGCGCCTGCTGGCCGTGGCGCTCACGTGGGTGGCGGCGAGCGCGGGCCTCGGCGCAGCGCTGATGGCCCGTGGCGGCGTGCGCCGCGTCGTGCAGGTGCGCGTGGCCGCTGACGAAGTGGCGTCGAGCTGGCAGACACCGACACCCATCGGTGGGGTAGTCGCGGCGCGCCGGCCCACGGCAACGCCGTCATCGCCGACGAGCGTTCCTCGCTAGCTGGCGCTACGCTGCGCCGCTGTCGCGGCGCAGCGTGACCGGCGCGCCACGCCCGACGCCCAGCGTGCGCGCCGCGTTGCCACCGCGCACCGCCACCTCGATGAGGCCGTGCGATCCCACCAGCGCGAGCAGTTCGCCTTCGCTGACGTCGGCATAGGTCCGGGAGATTCGCAGCAGCTGGCCGCCGACCTCCACGGTGCCGTCACCGCGCCCCGTCAGGTTCGTGATCACGTTGCCAAAGCGATCGACCGAGAGCACCTGCCCGTCCTGTCCCCCGTCGGGGCGCCGCTGCGCCTCGGGCGTACGCGTGACGACCGCTTCGCTGAATGGCGTCCCCAGTTCGTCGAGCGCGTCGCCCAGCAGCAGGCGCACGGCGGCCGGCGCAAAGACATCGCGGCCGTGGAACGTACGCGAGGCGCCGTGCGGAATGCCGAGCGCCACGGCGCGGGCGCCGGGCAGCAGCATGGCCGGCGACAGCACGCCGTTGTCCGGACCCACGGCAAAGCGGCCGTCGCTCTCGATGGCCAGCGCGGCCCGATCGGTGCCAACGGCGGGGTCGACGACCACCAGGTGCACCGTGCCCGTCGGGAACCGCCGCCAGTATCGAGCAAAGGTGAGCCGCGCAAACTCGACATCCTGCGCGTGGACGTCGTGCGCGATGTCGATGACCTGCGCGGTGGGCGCACCCGTGAGGAGCACGCCCTTGATTTCGGCGACGTAGCCGTCCGCTGTTCCAAAATCGGTCAAGAGGGTGACGATTGGCATTACACAAATTGGGTGCGGTCCGGCGGGATTCAAGGCCTCTTACTACAAAAGAACCTGTAGGCTGTACGCTGTACGTTCTACGTCATACGCCCGCACGGACGGCGTATGGCGTACAGCGTAGAGCTTACAGCTTCTCTTGTAGTTCGACGGCTATCTGAATTAACTTCTTCGCCGCACTGCAAGTCGGATCCGCGACGACGATCGGCCGACCGCTATCGCCGCCCACCCCTACCGGCGGGTGCAGCGGCACGGCGCCGAGCAGGGGCACGCCCAGCTCGTCGGCAAGGCGCTGGCCGCCGCCGGTGCCGAAGATGGCGATGGGCTTGCCCGTCTCGGGCGACTCGAAGTAGCTCATGTTCTCGACGATGCCGAGTACCGGCACGCCGACGCGCTCGAACATCTTGGCGCCGCGCAGCGCGTCGCCGACGGCGACTTCCTGCGGCGTGGTGACGATGATGGCGCCGACGATCTTGGCGGTCTGCACCAGCGAGAGTTGCGCGTCGCCGGTGCCGGGCGGCATGTCGACGAAGAGATAGTCAAGCTGGCCCCACGCGACGTCGCGCAGGAACTGCGTGAGGATCTTCGTCACGATGGCGCCGCGCCAGATGGCGGGCTGGTCGCGCTCGATGAGGAAGCCGATCGACATGACCTTCACCCCGTGCGCCTCGAGCGGCACGATCTTCTCGTCCACCACCGGGGGCGGCGCGTTGACGCCGAGCATCAGCGGCAGGTTGGGGCCATAAATGTCGGCGTCGAGGATGCCCACCCGGAGGCCCTGCTGCGCGAGGGCGACGGCCAGGTTCACCGTGACCGTCGACTTGCCCACGCCGCCCTTGCCCGAGGACACGGCGATGATCTTGCCGAGGTTGGGGTACGCAACGGGCTGCGGCGCCTGCGCGCGCGGGGCCGCGGGCTCGCTCATCACGGGCAGGGAGCGCGCCTGCTTGGGGGGCTGGGGTGCGGAGTCCGGGGCACTCTGTGCGGCATCGCGGACGTCGACACGCACGTCGGTGACGCCGTCCACCGCTTCAACCGCGAGGCGAACCGTGCGCGCCAGCGTGGCGTCGTCGGCCGATGCCAGGCGCAGCTCCAGCCGCACCTTGCCATCGAGGGTCACGGCGATGTTGGCCACCTGCTCGCTCTGCACGAGGTTCTCGCCCGTGCGGGCGTTCACGATCTGCTGCAGCGCGGCGCTGATGCGCGCGGTAAGTGCCTGGCTCATGTGCGGTACCTCGAAGAGTGACGGGTCAGGCGCCGGGGACGACGTGCAACCGCGCGGCGGCCAGGACTTTCTCGCGCACATCGTCCATCGAGCCGGCGATGAGCGCACCCGATGCCCGCGCGTGCCCGCCGCCACCGAACAGCCGGGCAAGCGCGTTGCTGTCCACGACGCCGGTGCTGCGAAACGAGACCTTCACCTTGCCGTGGCCGAGGTCGCGAAAGAGCAGCGCGAGGCGCGTTCCTTCGACCGACCGCGGATACTCGGCGACGCCGTCGAGATCCTCGGCCGAGACGCCGTAGCGTTCGAGCAGGCCGGCGGCGATTTCCACCCACGCAATGCCACGCTCCGCATCGACCTGCAGAGTGCCCAGGGCATCGCGAATGAGGTCGAGGCGTCCCCGCGGCACCGACGCATAGATGCGGCGGTACATCGCCTCGGGGTTGACGCCGGCGGCCAGCAGCGCCGCCGCCACCGCGTGGCAGCGCGGCGAGGTGTTGGAAAATCGAAATCCGCCGGTATCGGTGAGCATCGCCGTGTAGATGGCGGTCGCGATGGGTGCGGTGATCTCGGCGTCCATCACCTGGGCCACGTCGAAGATGAGTTCGCCCGTGGCGCACGCCGTGGTGTCGGTGACGTGGAGGGTGCCCGGTGGTTCATCGCCGGGCAGGTGGTGATCGATGACCAGCGGCGGCTTGGGCAGCGAGCGGACGGTGTCGGCGATGTTGCCGAGACGCTTGACGTCACTGATGTCGAGCACGATGAGCCGGTCAGCGTCGGCGAGGGCCTTGGCCCCCTTGCCGCTGCGGTCATCGATGCCGCCTTCGTCGAGCAGGTAGCGGAACATCGCCGGCCACGGCGTCGGGTTGACGATGAAGGCGCGAATGCCGCGCTGGGCGAGCAAGCCGGCCAGCGCGGCCTCGGAGCCGCAGCCGTCGCCGTCGCTGTTGATGTGCGTGGAGAGCGCCACGGTCTGGCCGGGCGAAAGCTCGGCGAGCAGGCGCTCGATGTCGGCGCGGCGGCCGGCGGGCACGGAAAAGAGGTCGGGAATCACTGGAGATCGTCTGGTGGAGAAACAGTGCGGCGGCGCCCGGTACACACCGGGCGCCGCCGCTAAAGATAACCTTGGTGGATCAGCCCTGCGCCTTCGCCAGCTTCGAATGATGACGGCCGTAGAAGAAGTAGATGCCGATGCCGATGGCCATCCAGAGCCCGAGCCGCAGCCACGTCGTCAAGGGGAGGAACGCCATCATGAAACCGCAGGTCAGGATGCCGAGAATCGGCACGAGCGGCACGAACGGCGTCTTGAAGGGGCGGTGCAGGTCGGGGCTGCGGTACCGCAGCACGAGCACGCCGGCGCAGACGATGATGAAGGCGAGCAGCGTGCCAATGGAGACCAGCTCACCGAGGATGTCGATGGGGAACAGCCCGCCGAAGAACATCGCCACGGCGCCGGTGATGATGGTGGCGACGTACGGGGTCTTGTACTTCGGGTGCACCTTGCCGAACACCGGCGGCAGCAGGCCGTCGCGCGACATGGCGTAGAAGATGCGCGGTTGGCCCATCAGCATCACCAGCACCACCGACGAGAGCCCGGCAATGGCGCCGATGTTGATGAAGTAGGTGAGCCACTTGAGCGACGGACCGGCCGCGTCGATGGCGACGAACACCGGGTGCGGCACGTTGAGGTTCGCGAACGGCGTGAGGCCGGTCATGACGAGCGCCATCAGGATGTAGAGCACCGTACAGATCGCCAGCGACGCAAGGATGCCGATGGGGAGGTCACGCTTCGGGTTCTTGGCCTCCTGCGCCGCCGTGCTCACGGCATCGAAGCCGATGTACGCGAAGAACACCACGGCCGACCCGCGGACAACGCCGCTGAGGCCGAACTGGCCGAAGGTGCCGGTGTTCTCGGGGATGAACGGATGCCAGTTGGCCGTGTTCACATACTGGAAGCCGAAGGCGATGACGAGCACCACGATGGCCAGCTTGATGAAGACGGCGAAGTTGTTGAAGCGTGCCGACTCGCGGATGCCGACCACGAGGAGTGCGGTCAACACGGCGATCAGGCCCATGGCAGGAAGGTTGACCACCGACTCCGTCCACTCGAACGACCGGCTCGACTCGACCCACTTGAGGGGCGCGCCCGCAAACTTCGCGGGAATCGCGAAGCCGATCTCCTTCATGAGCTCGACGAAATACCCGCTCCAGCCGACCGATACCGTGGAGGCGGCAAAGAGATACTCGAGAATGAGGTCCCAGCCGATGATCCAGGCCATGAACTCACCGAGCGTCGCGTAGCCGTAGGTGTACGCCGAGCCGGCAATGGGGATCATCGACGCGAACTCGGCGTAGCACAGTCCGGCGAAGAGGCAGCCGAAGCCGGCGATGACGAACGAGAGCACGATGGCGGGGCCGGCATACTGCGCGGCCGCCTGGCCCGTGAGCACGAAGATGCCGGCGCCGATGATCGCGCCGACGCCGAGGAGGGTCAGGTTGGTGGCCGACAGGCTGCGCCGGAGCGAGTGCTCTCCGTCCTCGCTCGCCTCGGCCATCAGGACGTCCAGCGGCTTCTTGATCCACAACGACATTGCGGGGCCTCCAAATTGAGAGCGGCGGGGCGTGGTGTTCGGCAGCGACTCGCCGTGACGCGTGCTGGGATGCAATCGGGAGAAACTGGCGGCGTGCGCCGACCCTTGTCAATGCGCGCGACTCTGGACTCTGGCCGGCACCTCAGGCACTATTCACCGCTTCACCTCCGCACAGGAGTCTCCATTTGGCATCCAGCAGCGACGGCAACTCACACGAAGCCTGGGGCAGCCGCATCGGGCTGATTCTCGCCATGGCGGGAAATGCGATCGGCCTCGGCAACTTCCTGCGCTTCCCCCGGCAGGCCGCGGCGAATGGCGGCGGCTCGTTCATGATCACGTACTTCATCGCGCTGATCCTGCTCGGCATCCCGCTCATGTGGATCGAGTGGGGGATCGGCCGCAACGGCGGACGCTACCGCAAGGGGCACACCCCGGGGATGTTCGCCGCCATCTGGCGACATCCGGCCGCCAAGTACGTCGGCGCGGTTGGCCTCGTGGTCCCGCTGGTCGTGATGATCTACTACACGTACATCGAGAGCTGGACCGCGGCATTCGCCTGGTTCTCGCTGACCAAGGACTACTGGGGCCACACTACGCAGGAAGGGATGATCGGCTACCTGCAGTCCTTCCAGGCGATCTCGGCGGAGGGCGCGCCCGTCTACCACAAGCCGTGGACGCCGTACGCGTTCTTCATCGGCACGCTCTTCATCAACATCTGGGTGCTG
>CAYHCW010000044.1:0-11377 GCA_964355025.1 uncultured Gemmatimonas sp.
CACCAGATGTTCACGTGGTAGGACGGGCTAGCCAACGTTGGTGCTGACAGCGCATTAGGGGGATGCCGCAGCTCGTGCTAGATTGCAGGATCGCTCGTACCCGGAGTCTCGGATGAAGCTTCAAATTGAGGTGGAGCAAGAAGTCGATGGTCGCTGGATCGCTGAGGTGGAGTCTCTCCCCGGCGTCCTGACGTACGGGGTCTCGCGCATCGATGCGGTGGCGAAAGTTCAGGCGCTCGCGTTGCGCGCACTGGCCGAGCGGATGGAACTTGGCGAGGCGGTGCCGGAACTCCTGAATGTGGAGTTTCAGGCCGCATGAGCAGCTGAGGCGCGGCGAAGGCCAAGGTTGTTCTGGCCGCGCTTCTGCGTCTGGGATGGACGGTGAAACGTCAGTCCGGCAGCCACAAGACGCTCACGCGTGCTGGCTGGCCGGACTTTGTTTTTGCCTTCCACGAGGGCGACGAGATCGGTCCGCGCATGCTGGCGCGCGTCGCGAAGCACACCGGACTCACGGCGAGCGATCTGTAAGGGCCCCGCCTAACCAAGCGTTGGTGCCGACGGCGGTTCTTGCACCACGTGCGTAGACACTTTCACCTTACTGAACGGAGGTGTCTCTGGCGCGGGCCGGTCCCCGAAAGGTGAAGGCGTATAGTCTGGCGTTCAAGCGCGCGGCGCGCGGGATGCTTCTCGCCCGCCATGGGCGACGGCAGTGGCGGTCGCAGCAGGACCGCGCTCTATTAGGGAACCGACGCCGAAGAACGCGCGCGCAGTTTGTCACCCGAGACGTACGAGCGAGGCCATGAGTTCAATCATTCATTCGCAGGTCGCCGACATTCCGCACAACATGACAACCACGGGTTTTGACATACCTGGCTTTCGCATCGTGGCCAACGTCGGCGTCGTGCGCGGGGTTGTCGTTCGGTCACGCTCGGTGTTCGGCACCATCGGAGCCGGCCTGCAGACACTGCTGGGCGGCAATATCTCGCTCTTCACGGAACTCGCGGAGCGCACACGTCGGCAGGCCTTCGAGACGATGCTGGTCCAGGCGGCGTCAGCGGGCGCCAACGCCGTGATCGGCATCCGATACGACGCGAATGAACTGATGAAGGGCGTGACCGAAGTACTCTGCTACGGGACCGCGGTTGAGGTGGAGCAGCTTGGACGCTGAGCCACAGGCGCCGATGAGCGCTCGGTCGAGTTGAATTGCCGATGCGACCGGTCGCCGTCATCGCGGGGCACCTGAGCCGCCGGCTGAGCTGTGACGGCGCAGCCGGGCCGTGAGTCGCTACCACTCGCGCGGCCGACTGATCAGCTTTCTGTCTGCCGGTCCGCGCTCGTGCCAACGAGCCGAGCCCAACTACGGACGTCTCTCCCCAGCCATCGCATGCGCACCCTTCTGAGAATCTTCGCCCTCCTGCTCACCGTTGTACCCCTGCGCGCCCAGACACCGGCTGACGCGCCGCTCACCGTCCGCCGCCTCGATGGCACCGAGGTGGTGCTCAGCACCGCCCAGCTCACGGCCCTGCCCCGCGTCACCGGGCGCGCGGTCGCCCACGACAAGCCGTTCACATTCGAGGGCACGGACGTGCGCGACGTGCTGCGCGCCGCAGGCGTCACGCCCGTCGATTCGCTGCGCGGGCCGCAGCTTCGGCGCGTCGTGGTCTTTGCCGGAGCCGATGGCTACCGCGCCGTCATCGCGCAGAGCGACCTGGACCCGAGCATCGGTGGACGACGCGCCGTGCTGGTCGACCGCGAGGACGGCGCAGCACTGCCCCCAGCGCGCGGGCCACGGCGTATCATCGTCGAGGGCGACGCACGGCCCTCGCGCTGGGTGCAGCAGCTGGTGCGGCTCGAGGTGGTTGACGTACCGTAGTCATTGGCCGCCCGGCCAGCCGGGTGTGGAAGCGCTTTACGCAGCATCACTACCGGCGCGCGGTCACGTGGCGCACATAGGATTGGTTGCCGCCGCGCGATAGCTCAGTTCATTCAGCCTCGAGGTGTACGATGGCCACCGATGCCGGCTACATCGAGTACGTCTGCGACCAGCTGCGCAGCGCCGGCGGGATCACCGCCAAGAAGATGTTCGGCGAGTACGGCGTGTATCGCCACGGCAAGATCGTGGCGCTCGCCGCCGACAACCAGTTCTTCGTGAAGCCGACGCCGGCCGGTGAAGCAGTCCTCGGCACGCCCACGTACGGGCCGCCGTATCCTGGTGCCAGGCCGTTCTTCAACGTCTCGGACTTGCTGGACGACGCCGACCTGCTGGTGCGGTTGATCGTGGCGACGGACGAAGCGCTTCCGGCACCGAAGAAGAAGCCGACGCCCAAGAAGAAACCGGCCCCGAAGAAGGTGGCCGCAGCAAAGAAGGCAGCGACGCCCAAGAAAGCGACGCCCGCTACGAAGCCACCGAAGCGCAAGTGAGTTCCTGAACCATGGACCATTCAGGACACACCATCGGCCGGCGCGCATTTCTCAAGCACGCCGGACTGGTCACCCCGTTGATGCTCACCGCGCCCGCCTTCCTGGGGGCCGGCAGCATGAGCGATGCGCCCCTGGCAAGCTCCACATCAGGGCCTCGGCGCGCGCGCGACCTGTCGGCCGACCTCGTCATCATTGGCGGCGGCCTGGGCGGCTGCGCGGCGGCGCTCGCCGCAGCGCGCAATCAGCGGCGCGTCATCCTCACCGAAGAGACGGACTGGATCGGCGGGCAGTTGACGGCCCAGGCGGTGCCACCGGACGAGAACAAGTGGATCGAGACGTTTGGCGGCACCCGCAGCTACCAGGCGCTGCGCACCGGCATCCGGAACTACTACGCCACGCACTACCCGCTCACCGACAAGGCGCGCGCCGACAAGTTCTTCAACCCCGGCAACTGCTGGGTCTCGCGCCTCGGCTGTGAACCGCGCGTCGCGCTCGCCCAGCTGACCGCGATGCTCGCGCCGTATGTCGGCACCGGCCAGGTTCGCCTGCTTCTGCGCCACAAGGCCGTGAGCGCCGACACGCACGGCAACCGGGTGGACGGCGTGCGGGTGGTCGACCTGGACGCAGGGCACGAGATGGTGTTGCGCGCGCCGTTCTTTGCCGATGCCACCGAGCAGGGCGACCTGCTGCCGCTCACCGGCACCGAATACGTCGTCGGCGCGGAATCGCGAAAGGATACCAACGAACCGGACGCCAAGGACAGCGCGGAGCCGGGCAATCTGCAGGGTTTCACCTGCTGCTTTGCGATGGACTACCTGCACGGCGAGGATCACGTGATTGATCGGCCGCGCGACTACTCCTCGTGGCGCGATCTCTCCGTGCCGGACGCGAGGGGCACTTCCCATCGCCTGCTCAGCTTCGAACCGGAGGCGGTGCGCAAGATCGGCTTTGACCCGGAGGCACGCACCGGCTTCTGGTCCTACCGGCGCATCGCCGACCGCGACCTGTTCACACCGGGATTCTACCGAGGCGACGTCACCATCGTAAACTGGTCGCAGAACGATTACCCGTTCGGCGCAATCTGCGAGGTGGGCGCGACGGAGGCAGAACACCACGTCGCGCGCGCGAAGCAGCTGAGCCTGTCGTTGCTCTACTGGCTGCAAACCGAGGCGCCGCGACCCGACGGCGGCGCGGGATGGAAAGGCCTGCGGCTGCGGCCGGACGTCGTCGGCACGACCGACGGACTCGCGAAGTACCCGTACATCCGCGAAGGCCGACGCATCAAGGCCGAGTTTACCGTGCTCCAGCAGCACGTGGTCACCGAGCTGCGAATGCGCGAGACCGGCCTCGCGCGCGATGCAGTGACCGCCGCGAAATTCGCCGACTCTGTGGGCATCGGCAGCTACCGGATGGACCTGCACACGACAACCACCGGTGACCACGGCGCGTACGGCAGTACCCTGCCCTTCCAGATTCCACTCGGCGCGCTCATCCCGCAACGGGTGGAAAACCTCGTGCCCGCCTGCAAGAACCTCGGCGTCACCCATCTCACCAACGGCTGCTATCGCCTGCATCCGGTGGAGTGGAACGTCGGCGAAGCGGCGGGAGCACTCGTGGCCTTCTGCCTCGCCAGGCGAAAGTCGCCGCGCGACGTGCGTCGGAGTGCCACGATGCTCGGCGAGTTCCAGCAGCTCCTGATGCGGGATGGCGTGCTGCTGGACTGGCCTCGCGAAACAGGGCCGATCTAGCTCGTCTGAGAGCCGAGCTCGGCGCGGCGCACCATGAACGCGTCGGGCAATGCGCCCGGCGCAATATCCGACGGCGCGTGACCGGCCCTGCACCAGCGCGCGCTCTTCGGGCCGGCAAGCATCAGCTCGTCGCCGCGCACACGCACCCAGTCACCTTCGGGCAAACCAAGCACCTGCACCAGCGGATTGACCGCTACGAACTCGGCCAGCCGATCCTCGCGCGTCTCGCCCTGGTGCCCGGCGGGGAGTTCGTTGGTGAAGTGCGGGTTGATCTGGAAGTCCACCAGCCCCAGCGCGTCGAGGCTCGCGGGCTCCACGATGGGCATGTCGTTGGTCGTGCGAATGGTTGGACACGCCAGGTTGGCGCCGGCGCTCCATCCGATGTACGCGGCGCCCTCGCGTACCCGGCGGTTCATCGGCTCGAGCAGCCCGCGATCCTGACACGCTTTCAGCAGGTGAAATGAGTTCCCGCCGCCGACCATCACCACGTCGGCGTCCTGCAGGCGCGCTCCCTCGTGCGCCGACTCCACCACCAGGCCGAGCGGCAGAAGCGCCGCCCGAACATTCGCCGTGTAGTCGTCCCACGGCACCGTGACGCCGGCAAACGGCACAAAGAAGACACGCGCCCCAGGCGACGCCAATTCGGCGATCACCGGAAGCGCGTGCGCAAGGTACGGTGCGCCCGGACTCCGTGAGTTGCTGAGCAGCAGGAGGTTCACCTGATGCTCACCTGCAGCGACTAGCGCGCACCGACCACCGCGTCGCCGCTGGCCATCTTGTCGAACGCGGCCACCACCGCGGCCGCTCCCTGCGGGAGTGCGTTGGCGGCCTCGATCGCCTTCACCAGCGCGCGCGTGTCCGCCACCATCGACGCCTGCTCGGGCGCCAGCTTCTGCCCATCGAGCGTCACCGACCGTTCAAAGTGGAACACCGCACGATCGATGTCCGCTGCCACGATGGGAATGTCGCTGGGGCGCGGACGCACCATCAGCGCAGCGGCCAGCTGAATGTGATGCTGCGCGAGCACCCGGTCGACGTGCTTGAGCTGCTGGTCCAGCACCTTGACGCTGGTCACCGTCCCCTTCTGCAAGGCAGAGGAGAGCTTCTCGAGTGCCGCCTCGGCGTCCATCAGTTTCGTGCCGACATCCTCTGCACGGCAGCGGCCCACCTGCTGCCTGACCGCGAGGCTGGAGATCATGATGGTCTGCCCCGCGGCGCGTGCCTGGCCGGCCACAAACTGCTGGCGCGCCCTGACGAAATCCGCAGCGGGCTCCTGCGCGCACAGGACTGCCGGGGCCGCCACGGCGAGAACGGCAAGCGCGGCGTAGAGTGAACGAGTGGACATGGGTACCTCCCCTGTTGGGTGTCGCGACACCCCCCGCAGCCGCGCTCAACCGGGCGCCGGGCTACGGGGAATCACCGCACCCGTGCTACCATAGTGACGCTGGCGACGCACCACCGCAGTAGGGGAAGACACCAACGGTGGCAGGGAAAGGCCTGAGGAGTCGGGTGCGGGGTGCGGGCGTTTGGCGAGGGGGACGAGTGGAGGTGGAGTTAGGGGGGCGGGGTGCCCTCCTCCCCCGCCCCCAACCTCCACTCACCACCCAATACCAAACCCCCGCACCCCGAACCTCGCACTCACTTGGAATACCCTGGCCCCCTCACAACCTGCCCCGGCTTCGCGCCCGTATGCTTGCCATCACGCAGCACCGCCGTCCCGCTCACAAATACATCCCGCATGCCGGTGGACAGCTGGTGCGGCTTCTCGAACGTCGCGTTGTCGATGATCGTGTTGGGGTCGAAGACGATGACGTCGGCCTTGAGCCCCTGCTTCAACACGCCGCGGTCACTGATCGACAAACGCGTGGCCACGGCCGCCGATGCCTTGCGCACGGCGTCCTCGAGCGTCGTCACCTGCTCCTGCCGCACGTACTTGCCGAGCAGGCGCGGGAAGTTGCCGTAGGCGCGCGGGTGGGTCATCCCGATGGCCGTTGCCGGATCCTGCGACCCGGCGTCGGTGCCGAACTTCATCCACGGCTGGCGAATCTGGTTCTTGATGTTGTCCTCGCTCATCAGGAACAACAGCTCGCCCAGCCCGAGGTTCTCCGCCACGTTCAGGTCGATGATGACCTCACTCCACCGCTTGCCGAGCGCGCGTGCGATCTCGTCGAGTCGTTTGCCCTCGAACTGCGCATACTCCGGCTTGCGGAAACCCACCACCATCACGTTGGCCGGCGTCGCAATCTCGCAGAGGTTTTCGTAGCCGGCATCGCGGGCCTCGATCTCCTGGATCATCGTCGCGCGCAGTGCCGGGTTCTTCAGGTTGTCGAGCAGCTTGCCGTTGGCCGAGTACTTGGGCGGAATGCAGCTCGCAAAGGAGTTGCCGCCCGCCGGGTACAAGTACATGTCGGCCTGCACGTCCTGCCCCGCCGCGCGCGCGCTGTCAATCTTGGCGATGGCCACGTTCATCTTGGGCCAGTTGCGGACGCCGCTCGCCTTCAAGTGGTAAATCTCCACCGGCACGCTGGCTTCCTTGCCGATACGAATGGCCTCGTCCATCGCCTCGAGGAACTTGTCGCCCTCGCTGCGCAGGTGCGTGATGTACACGCCGCCGTATTCGGCCGTTGCCTTGTTCACGGCGATGAGCTCTTCGGTGCTGGCATACGTGTTGGGCGGGTAGATGAGCGCGCTGGCAATGCCAAAGGCGCCGTCCTGCATCGCGCGGCGCACCATGGCCTGCATGGTGTCGATCTCGACGCGCGTTGACGGCCCCATCGCGCCGCCCTTGGCGTAGACGCGCACCGTGCCGTTGCCGAGGAACGAACCGACATTTTGAGACACGCCGCGCCTGGCCATGAACTCCAGCCAGTCGCCGAAGCCGTGCGGTCCGGCGAACTGTTGCACGAGCGCCCTGGTCGCTGAATCGGTCTCGAGGGCGAGGATCTTGTCGTTCACCGGCGCCGGCGTGCTGCCCTCGCCGAGTATCGCGGTGGTGATGCCCTGCGTCACCATCGACAGCGCGAGACCGTCGCCCGCCATGAGGTTCTCGTACGACTGCGCCTGGATGTCGATGAACCCGGGCGCGACCACCTGCCCCGTGGCATCCACGCGCGACGCGGCGCGCGCCCCCTTGAATGCACCGCGAGGTCCGATGGCTGCAATGCGGTCGCCGCGCAGGGCGACGTCGCCGTAGTACCAGGCCGCGCCGGTGCCGTCGATGACGCGGCCGTTCTCGATGACGACGTCGTACGTGCCGCCCGCCGATGATGGGGCGGTGCTGACGCCGCCACGGGGGGTACAGGCGGCGAGCAGTGTGGCAAAGAGGGCGAACTGGCGGGCCGGGCGCATCGCGATCTCACGGGGTGGGTGACCCGCGAGAATCTACGCTGCATTGGCGCGGCGGCCAGTTTCGGGACGACTACAAGGGAACCTGTACGCTTTACGCCGTACGTTTTACGCCGTCCGCTACGTTGCGGGCGAGGGAGCCATCCCGGCGATGACAGCATCCAGTCCCGGCCAGGCATCGCCATTGTAGCGCGCGATCGTCACGAGATAATGCCGGCCGTCGTCGGCGTGCGCCGCCACCACTGCGGCTACTCCCCGCGCCACGGCCTCAACGCTCGCATAGGGCGTCGGCAGGTCTTCAGCCAGTACCCCGCCCTCGTGCTTCACGCCGGCGGCATCGAGAAACGTGATCTGGATGGCCGGCTCGAACTCCACGTACAGCAGGTTGAGCAGCGTGAGCTCGTCCTCTGCGGTCTCGGCGTTCATCCGGACGATCTCGCGCGCCAATTTGTCAGGCGGCCACGACTGCAGCGTGGCCACGCGAAAGCCCCCGCCCTTCTTGAGGATGCGCTGCACGAAACCCGCGCGAATTTCGCGGTTGCCCTTGATGGCGCGTGTCACGAGCGCCAGGCGACGCTCGGCGGAGAGGGAACGGTAGGGAGAGGCCATGACCGAAAGATAGCTACCAGTGCTAGGTGATAGGTGAGAGGTGCTAGGTGAGAGGTGCTAGATGCGAGGTACGACCATCTAACACCTAGCTCCCATCATCTAGCATCTTCGTTCCCCTCACTTTCGTCCCCCACGGATCCGCCACCACCCACCCGCCCGGGGCATCGACCGGCACGCGCCCGCTGGCCACGAGGCTCGCACGGGCCGCGTCAACTGACGCAGCATCGGGCAGCACCATTTCCCACTCGATCAAACGCGCCTCGTCGCCTGCAGAACTCGGCTGCCCCGCCGCCCACGTGTTGGTGCCCAGATGGTGATGATAGCCGCCCGCGGAAAAGAACAGCGCCCCGGGATACGACCAGACGACGAGATCAAACCCCAGCGCGTCGTGATAGAACGCGCGTGCCTCGTCGAGCGCACCGACGTGCAGGTGCACGTGCCCCAGCACCGTGCCGGCGGGCATGCCGGTCCACGGCACGCCGCCGCCGGCGGCGGCCACCGCGCGCGCGTCGAGTGCGACTGAAGCCATGGTCAACTCACGATCGACGTGTTGCCACGCATCGCGCGGACGGTCGGCGTACACCTCGATGCCGAGTCCGTCGGGGTCGCTGAGGTAGAGCGCTTCGCTCACCAGATGATCCGACGCCCCGGCCCGCACGCCGATGTCGGCCAGGTGCACGAAGAAGCGGCCGAGCGCGGCGCGATCGGGAAGCAGGATGGCGAAGTGGTAGAGCCCCTGTCGGCCACCGTGCGGCACCGGCTTGGTGGCGCCGGCGTGAAGCTCGAGAATCACGCGGTCGTCGCCGTGCGCGCCCAGTTCGGCCACGCCCTCGTGTTGTGCAAGCGTGCGGAAGCCGAGCACATCCGTGTAGAACTCGAGGGACCGGGCGAGGTCGGTGACCTGCAGGCGGACGCGGCCGAGGCGGGTGGCGTCGGGCAACCGGAAGCCGGTGGGTTGGAGGCCGTAGGGTCGGGTGCTCACTGGGGCTCTGATATTGAAAGGAACCTGTACGCTGTACGCCGTACGTTCTACGCTGTAAGCCGTCGGCTTCAGTTATCTTAGTGGTAAGATAATCGGTTCCGCGGGGATTGCTACTTCCTGCCACCAACGACGAACGGTCAGCCGGAGCATCCCGGCTGACCGTCCAGACTGCGAGCCCGTCAGCTGCGCCTTCAGCGCACCAGCGCGGCCGCCGATGCCACCGGCTCCGCCGTCTGCACCGTGCGGGGCGTGCTCCCGGGGTGGAAGCCGAGTACCTGCAGCATCACGAAGAAGGCGGCCACGTAGGCGATGGCCACCCAGTACCCGTGCCGCAGGTACTGCTTGGTATTGCGCGCTTCGGGGTACATGTTGCTCAGCGCGACACCGGCCGACGAGCCGAACCAGATCATCGAGCCGCCGAAGCCGACGGCGAAGGCGAGGAAGCCCCAGTCGTAGCCGCCCTGGGCAAGCGCCAGCGCCGTAAGCGGAATGTTGTCGAACACGGCCGACGTGAAGCCGAGGCCAAACGCCGTCTGCCACGACGCGGTGGGGAGCTTGTCGACCGGCATCATGCTGGCGCAGAGCACCAGCGAGAGCAGGAAGATGGTCCCCTTGAGGTTCTCGGGGAGCAGCTTCCACTCGGGTTTGCGCAGGCCGGCCGTCGCGAGAATGGCCACCCAGACAGCGAGGCCGAGGAACGGACCCTTGTCGGAGAGTTCGTAGAACCTGGTGTTCATCACGACGTTGACGATGACGGCAAGGGCCAGGATGCTCAGCACCACCGCGACGCGCGGCCAGTCGATCCGGGCCTCGTCTCCCTCGGGGACGTGGAGCGGCTGGTACTTCTGCTGTGTGATCGCCAGCGGAATCAGGATAAACAACGCCACCACCGTACCGATGATCGCCTCGAAGACTTCCTGCGGGCCGACGCCGGCGATCCACATCATGGTGGTGGTGGTGTCGCCGACCACCGAGAAGGCGCCGCCGGCATTCGACGCGGCCACGATGCCCGCGATGTAACCGATGTGCACCTTCCCCTTGAACACCTTGTGCGCCACTGCACCGCCGATGAGTGCGGCCGCGATGTTGTCGAGGAACGACGAGATGAAGGCAATGAGGAGCAGAAGGATCCACGCCCCCTTCCAGTCGTTGGGGAGGTACTTCGGCAGCGAAGCCGGCACGCCGCTGTCCTCGAAATGCCGCGCGAGCAGGGCGAAGCCCATCAGCAGCAGGAACAGGTTGGACAGGATCACCCACTCGTGTTCGACGTGCAGGCCGAAACCCGCGATGCCCGCACCCAGCCGGAACGGCGAGAAGAAGATCTTGTACAGCGCGATCACCGTGGCGCCCGTGACGGCGATCTTGAACGTCTGGTGATGAAAAATGCCAACGCCGGCGAGCACGATGGCAAAGAGGACGAATTCAATTGGCACGGGGCCGATGGCTGGGCCGGCAAACCCGGCCGCCGACGCCGTGCCGGGCAAGGCCGCGAGCAGCAGTCCGGCAATACTCAGTGAACGCATGATCTCCTCTGCGGGTGAGTCTGGAATAGGCAATCAGCCGCGCGCTTTGGCGTCAGGCGCCGTGGTCGCGACCATTGAATAACGCCAAGGTTTCGTCGCGTGGCAAAAGGGAATCCCTAGATTTCCATAGGGTTATCCCTGACCCGTTTCAGCCCCCCGAAACCGCAGCGCTTCGGACACGGCATCCCGCTCAATTCGCTCGGCGCCGTCGAGGTCGGCAATGGTGCGCGCCACGCGCAGCACCCGGGCGTAGCCACGGGCGCTGAGGCGCAGGCGATCGGCGGCGCCCACCAGCCACTGCAGTGACTCGGCGGTGGGGCCGTGCGCCCCATTGAGCGCGCGGGCAGGGGCCTGCGCATTGGCATGCACGTCGCTCAGCTCGGCGTAGCGCGCGTGCTGCCGCTCGCGGGCCGCCACCACGCGCGCACGCACGGCCGCCGAGGGCTCGTCGCCACCGCCCTGCATTGCACTCAACGCCACGGGCGCCACGGTAACGCGCAGGTCGAGCCGGTCGGCGAGCGGCCCCGAGAGGCGTGCGCGGTAGCGTGCGATGTCGTTGGCGCTGCACGCGCAGGCGCCGCCGTTGGTCCCGGTGCCGTAGCGGCCACACGGGCACGGATTGGTGGCGCCCACGAGCATGAAGCGCGCCGGGAACGCCACCGCGTGGGCGGCGCGCGCAATGACCACGCGGCCATCCTCGAGCGGCTGGCGCATGGCGTCGAGCACGTAGCGGGGCAGCTCGAGCAGTT
>CAYHCW010000045.1:0-11238 GCA_964355025.1 uncultured Gemmatimonas sp.
AACAAGGCCGGCATCACGGTGAACAAGAACACGGTGCCCAAGGAGACGCAGTCGCCGTTCGTGACGAGCGGCATCCGGCTGGGCACGCCGGCGCTCACCACGCGCGGCATGGGGACCGCCGAGATGGTGCGGGTAGCCGAACTCATCGACGAGGTGCTGAACGCTCCCGAGGACGAGGCGAACCTCGGCCGTGTGCACGCCAAGGTGCGCGTGCTGGCGGGGGAGTTTCCGCTGTATCCGGCGGCGCGGGGTGTGGTGTAGCGGCCTGAACTGATACCACGAAGGGCAAAGGGCGCGAAGGATCGCGAAGCACTGCTGGGGGAACGGCATGGGCCGTTACCTCAGAGCTCTTCTTCGCGGCCCTTCGCGCCCTTCGCTCTTCGCGGTGGAAGGTGCCGGACGAGCGGCGACGAACCGATACTCCGGTAGCGCGCCACCATTGTCGCCACCCCGTTGCCCGATGCATCTTGTAAGGCATACGCACGAGGAGAACACGGCTGTGTCGGACCTGGCGTTTCGTGATGGAGTGATGGACCGCATTCGCGTTCGCGAACCGCGGTTCCACGAGCACGCCTTCCTGTTCATGCTGTCAGCCCTCGAATTCGCGCAGGCGCGCCAGACCGAGCGCCGGCATCTCTCGGGCCGCGAACTCGCCGAGGCCTGCCGTGACCTCGCGATGCAGCGCTATGGCGTGCTGTCGCGCATGGTGCTCGAGCATTGGGGCGTCACGAACACCGCCCACTTCGGCGACATCGTCTTTGCGCTGGTGGACCTCGGCTTGCTGCTCGCCCAGCCCACCGATACCCGCGACGACTTCGTGGCGATCTTCGACTTCGGCACGGCGTTCGACCGCAACTATCCGTGGAACGGGGCCGCGGTCACCTGACGTGACAAGCCCATGACGCCCGTCTGGGTGGTCACGGCCGCGCAGTCCGCCGAGCGCGACGCGCGAGCCATCGCGGCGGGCACGCCGTCGCGCGAACTCATGAAAGCGGCCGGGCGTGCCGCTGCCGGCGAACTGCTGCGCCATGCCGGTGCGCGCGCATCGGCCGGCATCGACGTCTACGCGGGCGGCGGCAACAACGGGGGCGACGCCTGGGTGGTGGCCGGCACGCTGGCCGCGGCGGGATTCGCCGTGCGCGTCCACGAAATCGAGCCGCCGCGCACGGCCGATGCCATCGCCGAGAAAGCGGAGGCCGCACAGGTGCTGCAGCGCGCCGCGCCGCCGCGCGGCCGTCCGGGCGTGGTCGTTGATGGCCTGCTCGGCACCGGAGCGCGCGGCGCCCCGCAGGGCGCGATCGCGCAGGCCTGCGCCGGCATCGATGCGGCGCGCCGCGGCGGCGCGTATGTGGTGGCGCTCGACGTACCGAGTGGGCTCGATGCGGCCACCGGCGCGCACGAGGGAGCGCCGCGCGCCGACCTCACGATCACGTTCGGCACCGTCAAGCGCGGCCAACTGCTCGCGCGCGACTGGTGTGGCGCGATCGTCGTGGTGGACATCGGGCTCGGGGCGCACGCCACGCTCGCGGATGGCGCGCCGCGGCTTGCCGATGCGGCGTGGGTACGCTCGGTGGTGCCGCGCATTGGCGCCGATGCGCACAAGGGCGCGCGCGGCAAGGTCGCCATCGTCGGCGGGGCGCAGGGCATGGCGGGCGCGGTGTTGCTCGCCGGGCGCGCCGCGTTGCGCAGTGGTGTGGGACTCGTGAAGCTCTGCGTGGAGGCCGCCAACATCGAGCTGGTGCAGCGTTCGCTGCCCGAGGCGCTCGCCGTGGCATGGCCGGAGGATGACGACGCCGCGTCGGCACTCGGATCGTGGGGCGACGCGCTGCTCATTGGCCCGGGCCTGGGGCGCGGCGCGCACGCGCGGGGCATCGTCGAGCGCTGCCTGCGTGCGTCCACGATTCCCGCGGTGATCGATGCCGACGCACTGAATGCGTTTGAAGGCGAGCCGACGGCATTCGCGCCGCTCGTCGGCTCGCGTCAGGCGCTGCTCACGCCGCACCCGCTGGAGTTCGCCCGCGTCACGGGCAATGACGCGGCGGCGGTGAATGCCAGCCGGTTCGACGTGTCGCAGCAATTGGCCCGCGTCAGCGGTGCGGCCGTCCTGCTCAAGGGCGTGCCCACCGTGGTCACCGCGCCCGACGGGCGAACGGTCGTGAGCGCGAGCGGTACGCCGGTGCTGGGGCAGGGGGGCAGCGGCGACCTGCTGGCAGGCATCGCCGTGACGCTGCTCGCGCAGATGGGCTTGGCGGTCGAGGCCGGCGCCGCGGCCGCGTGGGTGCACGGCCGCGCCGCCGAGCTCGCGGCGCCGGACGGCGAGATACGCGGCGTCACGCTCGACAACGTGCTCGACGCGCTGCGCGACGCGTGGAAGCTCCAGCAGGAGCCGCGCGCGCCGCATGTGCTGGCCGAACTCGCCGCGGTCGGGGAGCGTTGGTGAGGCGCGGCGCGTTCGCCGCCGGCTTCACGATGCTCCTGACCGCGTGTGGCCCTCCGCCCCCCGGGGCGGCGAGCGGCGTCGCCCCGCTTCGCGGCCCGGCGGGCAGCCTGTTGCGCGAAGATCTCGTCACGATCACGCGCGGCGCGGATGTGCGCGCGGTCGGCGTCTCGCGCCGCTGGGTCTACGCGGTTACGGAGGACGCCGTCCTCGTGTACGACCGCGACCGCCGCGTGTGGCTGCCGCCGTTCACGCGCGATGGCGGCTTTGAGCCGGCGCTCGTGCGCGCCGTGGCGGTCGATCCCGATGAGGACAGCGCGTGGCTGCTCACGGCGAATGGCGCGTGGACGCTGCAGCCGCTGACGGCCTACGTGGGTCGCGCGCCCGCGGGGCCGTTGCCGCTGCGGCTGCGCGCCGGCTCACTCGACGCCGTGTACCGGGAGTTTCCCGCGCTGCAGGGGTTTGGCCGGATGCTGACGCGCGATGCCGCGTCCCTTCAGGGCTTCCCCGTGATCAGCGGCGCGCGCGCCCCCGATCGCTCGGAGGTCTGGCTGGGCACCGCCGGCGGTGGGCTCTTTCAGGTGGATCCGGCCTTCAACCGCGCGACGCCGCAACCGTATGGCCTCGCGGGGACCGGCGCCGGGGCCATCCTCCGCGCCGCCGACGGCGTCTGGATTGGCCCGGCGCCTCGACCCGGCGACGCGCGGGTGGCCATTACCTTCGCTGCGCGCGACCTGCAGCGGTGGCGCTGGCTTGACGATCGCGCGCGACGTGGCTTCGGCGGCGGTCGTGCCACCGCGCTCGTGGCGCGCGATCGCACGCTCTGGATGGGAACGACGAACGGGCTGTTTCGCGTGTCGCCCGAAGGCGACGACGCCCGCGCCTTCACTCCGATGTCGGGCCTGCCGAGCGACCTCGTGCTGAGCCTGCTCGCGCGCGCCGAGGGAATCTGGGTGGGCACCTCGCGCGGGCTGGCGTTCCTGCCGGCCGACGCTGCTGACGGTCGCGGCATGGCGGTGGCGCAGGGGCCCGTGGCCGACGTCGCAGTGCGCGCGCTGCTCTCCACCGGCGATACGCTGTGGGTGGGCACCGAAGCCGGCCTGCTGTTGCGGACGCCGGGAGCGAACGGGCAGTTCGTGCGGCCGCGTGAGGCGCCGGGGACGCCGCGCCTTCGTCAGCCCGTGCACGCGATCGCGCGCGCCGATTCGCTCGTCTTCGTGGCGCTTCGCGACGCGGTCGTCACCTTTGACCTGCGCACCGGCACCTGGAGCGAGCCGTGGCCGGCGCTCGCGTGGCGCGCCGTCGGCGACATCGAGGTTATCGACGCCGACGCGCGGACACTGTGGGCCGGAGGGCCGTTCGGGGTCCTGGCCGTCGATCGCGCCACCGGGGGATCGCGCATCCTGCGTACAGGCGGCGATCTTCCTGCTGCGGTCACCGGGCTCGTGCTCGATGGCCCGTGGGCGTGGATTGCCACGCTCGGCGGCGTGGTGCGCGTGCGGCGCGGCGCCGATGGACTGATTCCCTGACCCTGCTCATGCCTGGCGCCCTGCACCTTTCGCTTGGACCCGGTGGCGAGTTCGACGCCATCGAAGCGGCACTCACGCGATGGGGGCCGTTGGCCGAGGGCGTCGGCGACGACTGCGCCGTGCTCGACGTGCCAAGCGGCGAACGACTGGTGATGAGCCTCGATACGGCGCTGGAGGGAGTGCACTTCCGCCGCGGCTGGCTGACGCCAGAGGAGATTGGCTATCGCGCGACGATGGCGGCGATGAGCGATCTGGCCGCGATGGCCGCCCAGCCACTTGGCGTGGCCGTGGCGCTGACACTTCCCGATGCGTGGCGCGGCGACTTCCTGCGCATTTGCGATGGCATCGGCGAGGCCGTGCGATCCGCCAACACGCGCATCGTGGGCGGCGACCTCACGCACGGCGATGCGCTCTCCCTCTCGGTGACGGTGCTCGGGCATGCATCGGCGCCGCTGTCGCGCCGTGGGGCGCGCGCCGGTGACGCGCTGTGGGTCACGGGCCGGCTGGGCGGGCCGCTGCTTGCGCTGCAGGCGTGGGAGCGCGGTCTCGCACCGCGCGACGAGCACCGCGCGCGCTTTGCGCACCCCGTGGCGCGGTTCGACGAGGCCCGGTGGCTCGTGGCGCATGGTGCCACCGCCGGCGTGGATGTCTCCGATGGCGTGGTGGCCGATGCGTCGCACCTTGCCGCCGCCGGACGCGTGCGTGTCGTCCTCGACCTCGACTGCCTCCCCCTGCTGGCCGGCGCGTCCGTGGATGACGCGGCACGCAGCGGCGAGGAATACGAACTCGTGGTCACGGCACCCGCCGGTCTCGACGTGGCGGCGTTCGAGCAGCGCTTTGGCATTCCGCTCACACGCATCGGTGCGGTGGAAGCGCGCGCCCCCGGCGTGGCGGCTCTCGAGACGCGCCGCGGCGGTGATCGCGTGACCCCACCGCCGGGCCACGACCACCTGGCGGCGCCGTGATGCGCACGGTGCTCGCGTATCTCGCGGCGATGATCTTCACGCCCCTCATCAGCGCGATGGTGATCGTCAGCGGCCTCGTTGGCTTCAAGGATCGCCCCGGGTCGATCTTCGACTGGGCGCCGCGCGTCTGGTCGCGCATCCTGCTGGCAGCGTCGGGCGTGCAGGTGATCATCCACGGCGACGAGCACCGCCGTGGGGCGCAGCACGTCTTCGTGGGCAACCACGTGAGCTGGTTCGACGTGTTCGCCCTGGCGGGGCACCTGCGCTGGTTCAAGTTCGTGGCCAAGGCGGAGCTGTTCCGCATCCCGCTGTTCGGGGCGGCGATGCGCACGACGGGGATGATTGCCGTCGACCGCCGGAACCAGAAGTCGGCGCGCGTGTCGATCCAGCAGGCCGCCGACCGCATTCACGAAGGAGCGAGCCTCATCCTGTTCCCGGAGGGGACGCGTGGGCGCACGTACGCGCTCCGGCCGTTCAAGAAGGGCGCCTTTGTGCTGGCCATCGAGGCGCAGGCGCCGGTGGTTCCCGTGGCGATTCACGGCACCATCGAAGTGCAGGCCAAGGGGCGGATCCTCGTGCGCCCGGGACGCATCAATGTCCACTTCCTGCCCCCCATCGCGACGGTCGGCATGACGTACGAGGATCGGGACGCGCTGGCGCGCGCGGCGTATGCGCGCATCGCCGAGTGCCTGGAAACGAAATACGGTGTGGAGAGTCCCGCGCTGCGCGCGTGACCACAGCGAGCGCTTCGCAAAACGAGTAGATTTCACGCAGCGAATTCGCGCCGCATTCCGGTTCGAGTTTCGCCTTCGCTTTCCAATTCCGTCATCCGCATTCCGGTTCCCATCATGTATCCAATACTCGGCATTCACGCCCGCGAGATCCTCGACTCCCGCGGCAACCCGACCATCGAAGTCGACGTCACCCTCGAAGACGGCTCCCTGGGCCGCGCCGCCGTGCCCAGCGGCGCGTCGACCGGTGAAAACGAGGCCAACGAACTGCGGGACGGCGACGCCAAGCGGTACGGCGGCAAGGGGGTGCGCAAGGCGGTCAAGAACGTCGAGACCCTCATCGCGCCGGAACTGCAGGGCATGATCTGCACCGACCAGATGCTCATCGATCGCGCGATGATCGCCCTCGATGGCACACCCAACAAGAGCAAGCTCGGCGCCAACGCGATGCTGGGCGTCTCGATGGCGGTCGCCCGCGCCGCCGCCGACGCGCTCGGCATGCCGCTGTACCGCTACCTTGGCGGTCCGCTGTCGCGCACCATCCCCGTGCCGATGATGAACATCCTCAACGGCGGCGCGCACTCCACCAACACGGTGGACTTCCAGGAATACATGATCGTGCCGGTGGGCGCGGCGACCTTCAGCGAGGGGCTGCGCATGGGCGCCGAGGTGTTTCACGCACTCAAGAAGGTGCTCGTGAAGCGCAAGCTCAGCACCGGGGTGGGCGACGAGGGCGGCTTTGCGCCCGACCTGAAGAACGACGAGGAAGCAATCACCGTGATCCTTGAGGCCATCGAGGCCGCCGGCTACGAGCCGGGCAAGCAGGTCTGCCTCGCGCTCGACTGCGCGGCGAGCGAGCTGTATGCCAAGGGGAAGTACACGTTCAAGAAGAGCGGGGCGGGGACGAAGAGTGCGGAGCAAATGGTGGAGATGTACGCGAAGTGGCTGGCCAAGTACCCCATCGTCTCCATCGAGGACGGCCTCGCCGAGGGTGACTGGCAGGGATGGTCGGGCCTGACCGACGCGCTTGGTGACCGCGTGCAGCTCGTCGGCGACGACATCTTCGTCACCAACGTCACATTCCTGGCGCGCGGCATTGAGGAGGACGTGGCCAACGCCATCCTCATCAAGCTCAACCAGATCGGGACGGTCACCGAAACGCTCGAGACGATGGAGCTCGCTCGCCGCAACGGCTACCAGAGCATCATCTCGCACCGGTCGGGCGAGACCGAGGACACGTTCCTCGCCGACTTTGCCGTCGCCACCAATGCCGGGCAGATCAAGACGGGCTCGGCCAGCCGCACCGACCGCGTGGCCAAGTACAACCAGCTGCTGCGCATCGAAGAGGAACTCGGCGAGACGGCGGAGTATCCGGGCGGCGCGATTTACGGGTTGAGCGGCAAGAAGTAGCGAACGCTCCTCGGGCGTTCGGGTTTCGCTTCGGACAGGCGGTCGCGTTGGTTTCCAACGCGATCGCCTGTTCGTCCTTGACCTGCACCCCATTCATACCACGACGTGGCCACAAAGACCTCACAGCAGAAGAAATCGCCGGCCGCGCTCGCGCTGCTCGGCGGCGTGGCGCTCGCCGTGGCCTACTTTGCCGTGCAGGGCGGTGAATACGGCACCACCGACTTGGTGCGGCAGGGGCGCCGCCTGGCGCTGCTCCGTCACGAGGTGGATTCGTTGCAGGCCCACGTGGACAGTCTCGGGCGCTGGAAACTCGCCATCGACACCGATCCGCTGGTGCAGGAACGCCTGGCGCGCGAGGAGTTCGGCATGGTGAAGGGCGACAAGGAGCGGCTGTACCGCTTCGTCGAGGACGCGAAGTAGCAGCTAGCCGCTAGCTACCGGAATTCGGCCTGCTTGCCTTGCCCCTCCGCGCCGCACCCCTTACTATTCGTCCATCGACGCGGGGTGGAGCAGCCTGGTAGCTCGTCGGGCTCATAACCCGAAGGTCGCGGGTTCAAATCCCGCCCCCGCCATCAATGCAGACGGCCGGTCCCTTGGGACCGGCCGTTCTGTATTCTGGACGCTTGTCGGAGACCCGACCGCTACCGGATGTTGGCCGACGCGATGAGCGCGGTGAATCGCCGGCCACTGACGATAAACGCCATTCCGACCGCCGAGCGCTGGGCCATCACGAGGGCCAGTCGCGGATCATCACCGACCACGCTGATGCCGATGATCCGCGCACCGCTGGCGCTGTCGGTGGCGTACTCCCAGGCCAGGTGGTAGCGCGCGCGACCGAACGAGACGCCACCCGGGAGGTACGGCAACATGCCGGCCGGCGCCTGCCCGAACCGTCCAGGTGGCGGCCACGCGCGTGAGGCGGACTGATAGTAGAGCAGCGCCGCGGTGCGCACCGATTCCACGTCCTGCAGGGCGGCCGTGGCATCGTTCCAGCGGCGCCAGCCGTCGGGTCGCGGCGCGACCAGCCGAATGCCGATGAGCAGGATGGCGAGCCCAGTGGCCCAGCGCAGGTGGGCCGCGTGTCGCACGAGCCACGGCTGGCGCACTACCGGTGCGGCTCGTGCGCGCTCCCGCTCGGCCGAAATGGAGCGCTGGCCGCGGCCCTGCGTGTCTTCGCGGGGTGGGCGCGGAGCGGTCATTGGTTGCTCCGGCCGCTCAGCAGCGAATTCAGCGGCGTCGTGCTGCTGTAGGTAGCCGACGCCCCGCCGTCCGACGCCGACAGCGTATATCGCGTGGCGTCGATCACCACATAGCGAACGCTCAGTGCATCACCGCCGGCTGCAACCAGCGACTGGGGAAGCTGGCCTTCAGCGTCACGATAGGCGTTGACGCGCGCCGCTTCGAGGGCAAGTACGACGCGGAGGCCAAGCTCCCGCTGCTCGAGCGTCCGGACGTCGGGCGTGCGCTGGGGCAGCCAGGCGGGAGGAGCAACGAACAGCAACAGGGCGGCGCCCACGGCCAAGGCGGCATTGAACCCGCGCACAATCGGCCGCCAGTCGGTGGGTGGCGCCGGGAGCAGAGGGCGCGCCTGATCCGTGGAAATCGTCGCGGCGATCTCGTACGCCCGCTGGAGGGCCTGCCGGCGCAGGTCCGCCTCATCCGGCGGGACGTAATTCTCGTCGGGGTACGGGCGCTTGAACGGATCGTCAGGACTCATCACAATAGGACGATTTGCCGAGGGGTGCGGTTGCGGGGACTGCCGGGCGGGCAGGCGCGAGGGCAGGGCTTTGAGGTCGCGCCGACTCTTCGTATATTATCAGGCTGCACGGCTGGGTAGCTCAGATGGTGAGAGCGCACGACTCATAATCGTGAGGTCGAGGGTTCGATCCCCTCCCCAGCTATGAAAGGTAAGTAATTGCCCCGTCAGCGGTTATCGCTGGCGGGGCTTTTGCGTGGGCGATACGTTTTCCCGCTGCGCGTGAGTCTCGACCGTTGCGTGACGCGCCGCCCACACTCATACCGGGTCCCGATGATGGCTCGCTTCCTCAGCCTTCGCTCCCTCTCCCTGCGCTCCCTCACCGCGTTGGCGCCCGCGCTCCTGGGCGCACAGGCCACGCTCCGGCCCATGACCTGGCTGGACGGACAGAACATGCGACAGGTGGGCGCGCTCGCGCCGAGTCCGGATGGGCGCAGCGTGCTCTACACGCTCAGCGTGCCGGACTGGAAGGAAGCCCGCCGCCAGTCGGACATCTATCTCGTGAGCACGCAGCAGGGCGTGGCGAGCACCAAGCGGCTCACCTACACGGCCGACAAGAGCGAGACGTCCCCCGCGTGGACGCGCGACGGGCAGTGGTTCGTCTTCGCGTCCGATCGGGACGCGACGGCGGCAGCGCCAGCCGCGGGGGCGCGCGGCAGCACGCTGCCGACTTCTGGCCCGGGGATGCCGTACTGGCCGCCGGCCGTGGGTGCGTCGGGCGGGGGATCGAACCAGTTGTACGTCATGCGTCCCGATGGCGGAGAAGCGCGCAAGATCACCGACGCCAGGGAAGGCGGCGTCTCGGGCTTTGCGTTTTCGCCCGACGGCAAGTGGCTGGTGTATCGCTCGGGGCGCGCGCAGGCGGAGCAGTTGTTCGCACTGTCCGTTGAGGCGCTGGCGGCCGGGGACTCGGCCAAGCCTGTGCAGATCAGCAAGCATCCCACCGGCGTCGGGCTCTGGAAGTTTGCGCCGGACTCCAGGCGCATCTACTTCGCCGCGCCCGACACGCTGGATCCAGACGCGCGGTTGCGCCTCGAGAACCGGTTCGACGTGCGAGTTCGCAACATGGAGACGCCGCTGTACAGCCTGTGGGCACTCGATGTGGACAGCCGCAAGACGACGCGGCTCACACGCGACACGACGTACAGCGTGGGCGACCTCACCATTTCGCCCGACGGCAAGTACCTGGCGTACCACGGCCTCTCGACCAGCCGGTACGAGCGCAACATCCTGGAGCAGAATCTCTACGCCGACCTCTATCTGCTGGACGTCGCGTCGGGCAGTGTGGAACGGCTCACCAAGAACACCGAGAGCCAGGAGAGCGCCCCGAGCTTCTCGCCCGACGGCAAGTCCATCGCGTTCTCGGCGAGCGACGACTTCATCATGCGGCACAGTGGGCGCGTGTACCTGCGCGACGTCACCGCGCGCGGCGCCGCGTTCAAGAAGCTCGGCGCCGGGTACGACGGCGACCTGTCCATCGGATTCTGGTCGAAGGACGGCGCCACGATCTACTTCAACGAGGGCGTGAAGGCGACGGACCAGGTGATGGCGCTGGACGTGGCCGCCAACACGGTGCGCCAGATCACGAACGACCGGGCGAGCACGCGGGCGTCGCAGGATGAAGAGACGGGACGGATCTTCATCACGCGCAGCGATCCGCGAACTCCGGCGACGGCGTACACGGTTGCGTCAGCGAGCGAGCTCGGCAACCGCGCGTCGTGGGTGCAGTTGACCGATGCCAACCCGTGGACGCGGCAACTTGCCCTCGGCGATGCGGAGGAAATCACGTGGAAGGGCAAGGACGGCACGCCCGTGGGCGGCGTCCTCGTCAAGCCGGTGGGCTACCAGGCGGGCAAGCGCTACCCGCTCATCGTCTCGATTCACGGCGGTCCGCAGTCGGCGGACGTGCTGACCTTCAACGGCGGCTACGGATCGCAGGTCTACGCGGGAGCCGGCTACGTCGTGCTGCTGCCGAACTATCGTGCCTCCACCAACTACGGCAACAAGTTCGCCATCGAGAGCCAGGGCGACTACTTCACCAAGGGATACACCGACATCATGGCCGGCGTGGACCACCTGATTGCCACGGGGCTCGTGGACAGCACGCAGATGGGCGTGCTGGGCTGGAGCGCCGGCGGGCACTGGTCCAATTGGATTCTCACGCACACCAACCGGTTCAAGGCGATTTCCTCGGGCGCCGGCGTGTACAACTGGATCTCCATGTGGGGCGAGAGCGACACGCAGCGCGGCCGCCAGTGGTACCTGGGCGACAAGATGTACTGGGACGACATGGAGCGCTGGTGGAAGCAGTCGCCGGCCGCGTACATCAAGAACGCGAAGACGCCGACGATGATTCACGTGGTGGACGGCGACCCGCGCGTGCCGCGCCCCGAGAGCGAGAACCTGCACA
>CAYHCW010000046.1:0-11106 GCA_964355025.1 uncultured Gemmatimonas sp.
GTGCCGACCCGGCGGCGGCGGCGAGATCGTCGAGCAGTCGGCTCACGTCGCCAAGCGGCTGGTCGGCCATCACCTGCCCGTCGAACCCCTGACGGTCGATGCGCAGTCGGCGCACTTCCTCGTCAAACGCGACGGCGGTCCAGCTGGCCTCGTCGAAATCGGCGTCATCCGTGGCCGCCCAAAACACCGGCGCTGCGGGAATGCCGGTGGCCTGCTCGATCCGGTCGGCGAGTGCCCGCGCGCTCAGCGCCTTGAGCCACGCGTAGCCGGGGCCACCAAACAGCCCGGGCTGCTGCCCCGTGGTCACCACCACGCCACGTCCCTGCGCCACCGACTCGAGCCGCCGCGCGGCGGCGCCGCTGGCGTTGAACGCCGGCGAGAGCGCTTCAAGCCAGCCCGCATTTCCGTGCGCGCGCACGGCGTCGGCGTGCGTACGCCACGCGGCGGCCCCCGTCGGGCGCGGCGCGTACCAGCCGGCCGGCGTGCGGCCCTCTACGGCTGCGCGGGCCAGCGCCCCACCACCAATGGGCTCGGCGACGACGCGAGGCGGTGTCATTTCAGAGCCCCTGCACCCTTCCCCTGCACCAGCGGACGACGGCTACACGCCATGCGATTCCTGCCTCCGGGTTTGCGCCGCTCCACAGCCAGCGCCAGTGCAAAGGTAACCGCTGTATACGGCGCTGCGGAATGCGCCCCCGCCTACTTGTGGTACGGTTCCCGCCGCACGATGGTCCCAGCACGGTACAGTTGCTCGGCCAGCACCAGCCGGGCCAGTTCGTGCGGCAGGGTCCAGGGCGCCAGCTCAATGCGCACCGTGGCGCGTGCCAACAGCGCCGGCGAAAGGCCGTACGCACCGCCAATGACGAAGGCGACGTCGCGCCCACGCTCGCGCTCCCCCTGCAGCCACGCGGCAAACGCCGCCGAGTCCATGCGCTTGCCGCCCGGATCGCAGCAGGCCAGCACAACGCCCGGCGGAATGCGCTTGGCCAGGCGCTCCCCTTCCCGCGCACGCACAAGGTCCGCGGTCGCCGACGTCGCCGGCTCCTCGCGGACCTCAATGCGCTCGAGCGGCCAGTAGCGCGCCGCGCGCTGCTCGTACTCCTCGATCGCCGCCGCCAACCCCGCGTTGCGCGGCTTGCCGACGACCGCGACGAACACCTTCACGGGCTACGCGTAAATGCCGCGCAGCCGGTGCACAATCGACACGCGGCTGATCGCCAGCATGTACGCCGCCGTGCGCATGTTCACCTTGTGCTGCAGCGACAACTTCAGCACGGCCGCAAACGAGTTCACCATGATTTCGCCCAGGCGCTCGTTCACCACCTGCTCGGTCCAGTAATAGCCGCCGCGATTCTGCACCCACTCGAAATACGACACCGTCACGCCGCCCGCGTTGGCCAGGATGTCGGGAATCACGAACACGCCCTTGTCGTCGAGAATCGAGTCGGCGCCGGCCGTCGTCGGGCCGTTGGCGCCCTCGCAGATGATCTTTGCCCTGATCTTGGCGGCGTTCTTGGTCGTGATCACGTTCTCGAGCGCGGCCGGCAGCAGCACGTCGACATCGAGCAGCAGCAGGTTCTCGTTGGAGATCGCCTCGCCCACGGTATACCCCTCGAGCGTCTTGTGCTCCCTGACCCACGCCATGGCGTGCTCGACGTCGATCCCCTTCCGGTTGACGAAGCCGCCCGTGCGGTCGCTGATGGCGATGACCTTGCAGCCCTCGGCCTGCAGCAGCTGCGCGGCGATGGAGCCCACATTGCCGAAGCCCTGCACGGCAACCGTCGCTCCCTTCATCGGCATCTTGAGGTGCGCCAGCGCATCCCGGGTCACCATCATGCAGCCGCGGCCCGTTGCCTCGCGGCGCCCCAGTGAGCCGCCCATCTCGACGGGCTTGCCCGTCGTGACCGCGTTCACCGTGTGTCCCACGTGCATCGAGTACGTGTCCATCAGCCAGGCCATGACGCGCTCATTCGTGTTCACGTCGGGCGCCGGCACGTCCGAGTCCGGGCCGAGCGTCTGGATGATCGCCGCCGTGTACCGGCGCGTCACGCGCTCCAGTTCGCCGATGCTCATCTTCAGCGGATCGCAGATCACGCCGCCCTTCGCCCCGCCGAACGGGATGTTCACCACAGCGCACTTCCACGTCATCCACGCGGCCAGCGCCTTCACTTCGTCGAGCGACACGTTCAGGTCGAAACGAATGCCGCCCTTGGCCGGGCCGCGCGACGTGTTGTGCAGTACGCGAATCCCGGTAAACACCTCGACTTCACCATTGTCCAACATCACCGGCACCGAGACGATGATCTGCTTCTCGGGGTTGCGCAGCACCTTGTACAACCCGGGCTCGAGGTCGAGCAGCTCGGCGGCCCGGTCGAAGCGCGCCATCATCGCCTCGAACGGGTTCTCCTCGTTCAGAAAACGGTCCTTGTCGGGCCGGACGATCGGAGTGGACGGCAAGAGCAGGTCAGGCATTGGATTCAGGTTCAGGGCCGGAGGTGGCCGGCATGATGAAAGGCTTGTGGGGTACGAGGCGGTCGAGCAAGGCTTCCACGCCCTCGCTACCAGCCTCCCAGAGGACAGCCTGTGAAAGGTACCACAGCCCCTGAACTTCGGGAGGCCAGTGAGGCCCCAGTTTCACTGCGTCCTTGAGGGTGCACACCACCCGATCAGCGCCGGCTGCGCGTTGCACGATCGCCCGCACATCTGCGGGAGAAAATGCGTGATGATCCGGATACGGCATCGCCTGCACCTCGGCACCCGCCGCGCGCAGCTGCGCCGCGAAGGCCGCCGGTGCACCGACGCCGGAAACCGCCACGATGCGCTCTCCACGCAGGGCCGACACGGGCTCTGCGCCGCCCCCGCGCCACGGCACCAGTCGATCCGGCGCGAGGTACGCCACCGCCACCGGCACGCGTCCCGCCGCGGCCCTCACGGCCTGCGCGACCTCCAGGGCCCGGGCGCCTGAGACCGCTTTTCGCGTGACGAGCACCAGGTGCGCACGCCGCAGCGCCGACAACGACTCGCGAAATGGCCCCGCTGGCAGTAACCGGACCCGGCCGTCCCACGAATCGGCGCTCACCAGCACGACGTCGACATCCCGCGGCATCTGCCGGTGCTGGAACGCGTCGTCCAGCACGAGCGCCGTGGCCCCCTGCGCGAGCGCCCGCTTGCCCGAGCGCCTCCGCACGGGGTCCACCAGCACCGGCACGCTGGGGTTCAGGCGCGCGTGTACCAGCGGCTCGTCGCCGCCGTATCCGCGCAACAGGATCGCCGGCGAAAAGCCCAGCGCGGCGAGCCGCTCGGCAAACCACGCCGCCACCGGCGTCTTGCCCGTGCCGCCGACGGTCAGGTTGCCCACCGAAACCGTCGGCACCGCCGTGTGCCCCGCCGTGCGCGCCTTGCGGGCGCCAGCGGTCGCGCTGAGCGCGCCAAACAGCCATTCCAGTGGCCACAGCAGGGCGCGAGCAGTCCCGGCCAGCACGCCGTCCCCATACCACAGCCAGGCCGCAAGGCGATCACGCACTCGCCAGCCGCTCCGCCGCCGCCATGGCATCCGCCAGCCGCTCGAGCTCGCCCTCAGCCAGTCGCGTGCCGTCCGCGCGCGGCGTGAACGGCGCGCCAAACGCCAGCACGACCCTCGAGAACGGCTGAGGCACCAGAAACCGGTCCCAGCTCCCGAGCCGCCAACCGCGCGTGGCGTGCATGCCGGCTGGGATGATCACGCACCCGCTGCGGGATGCCGCGATCAACGCCCCGGGTTGCACAATGCGTGCCGGCCCCTTGGGACCGTCCGGCGTGAAACCCACCGATTTGCCCTTGGCCAGTGCTTGCACCATGTCCAGGAGGCCCTTCAGTCCACCGCGCGTCGACGATCCCCGCGCCGACGTTCCCCACCCGAGCCGTTCGGCGATGCGCACCATGATCTCGGCGTCCCCGTGCTGGCTGGCCAGCCCGACGATTCCGCGGTGCCGCAGGATCCACACGAACGGCAGCATGTTGCAGTGCCAGACCACGAGCACCACGGGCGCACGCACCTCGCCAACGGCCGGCCACTCGTGCTCGTTCCGAATTTCCGTGCGCCACGTCCGGCCGAGCGCCGTGATCAGCCAGTACCCCGCGCGCGAGGCCCAGCGGATCTTCCGCTCCTGCTTCGCCGAGCGTACCGCCGCGGGGTCGCTCACGCGACCTGCTCCGGCGGCAGCATGTGGCTGGCCATCTGCGCCACGCGCCCGGCCGCGCCCGGCGCGCCGAGCGCGCCGCGCACCTCGTCCATGCCCCGCAGCATCGCCGAGCGCTCGGCGCCCCCGGGTTCAAATAGCGGATCGAGCGCGTCGGCAACCGCCGCCGTCGTAAATGCATCCTGAACGAACTCGGGCGCCACCTCCCGGCCGGCGACGACGTTCAGCAGCCCGATGTGCGGGATCGTCACGAGCCGACGGGCGATCGCGAACGTGATGCGGCTGGTCTTGTACACCACGGCGCACGGGCACCCGGCCACCGCCGCCTCAAGCGTCGTCGTGCCGCTCTTGCAGAGCGCCACGTCGGCGGCGCGCAGCACGTCAAACGACTGCGCCCGCACCATCGGGAACGGCACACGCACCGCATCCAGCGCGATGGTCGGGGCCACACTCACCACCACGTGGAGTCCCGGGCGCCGATGCTGCAGTTCCCGCGCAACCGCCTCGAACTCGGCCAGGTGCCGCTCGATCTCCTGCGCCCGGCTTCCCGGAAAGAGCGCCAGCACCTTGGCGTCCACCGGCACGCCAATGCGGCGCCGCGCCTCGGCGCGATCGGGCATCGTGAGCGCGCGATCGAGCAGGGGATGCCCCACGAACGTGGTGTCGATGCCCGCCGCGCGCAGCAGCGGCTCCTCGAACGGCAAAATCACCGCCGCCTTCGTGATGACCTCCGCCATCATCGTCAGGCGTCCGGGCTTCCACGCCCAGACCTGTGGCGTGATGTAGTACAACACGGGGACGCCGGCCGCGTGCGCCGCCCGTGCCACGCGCAGGTTGAACCCCGGATAATCGATGAGGATCAGCAGCCCGATGCGGCCGCTGCGCAACAGCGCCGTGACGCGCCGCAGCAGGCGCAGGTGCGCCGGCAGGTGCTTGAGCACCTCCACAAAGCCAATCACGCCCTCGGCGCGCTCGAAGAGGCGCACGCCGGCCGCCGCCATGCGCTCCCCCCCCATGCCGACGAGCGGCAGGTCCGGGCGCAGGAGTCGCAGCTGCTCGGCGACGCCGGCTCCGTGAAGGTCGCCCGACGCCTCACCCGCGATGATCAGGACTTCACGCACCGGGCTTCGGCGCCGCGGACATCGCGGCCCGCGAACGCTCGATGTCGGCCACGATGCGCAGCGCCACGTCGAGCGCGTCGCGTCCGTCGGCACCGGTCACCGGCACCGGCGCCTCGCCCCGTACCGCGGCCACGAAGGACGCGAGTTCCAGGTTCAGCGCGTCCCCCTCGGGCGCCTCGAGCGGGATGCGCTCCACAAACGCCAGGATGTCGGGCTGTGCCGACTGCGCCAGCGCCGCAAGGTCGACGTCGCTGCGCAGCCGGAACAGCTCGCCATTCCCCGCCGCGAGATCGAGCGACATGTAGCCGTTGCGCTGGAACAGCCGAAGCTTGCGCGTGCGATCGCGCGATATCCGGCTCGCGCTGATGTTGGCGATCGCCCCGTTGGCAAACCCGATGCGCGCGTCGGCAATGTCCACGCTCGGCGTCAGCACCCCGACGCCCGCCGCCGACACGTCGGTGACCTTGGCGCGCGTGAGGGTGAGCACGAGGTCGATGTCGTGGATCATCAGGTCGAGCACCACCGCCACATCCGACCCGCGGGGATTGAACGGCGCCAGGCGCTCGCTCTCGATGAACAGCGGGTTCTCCACGTAGGGCCACGCGGCGCGGATGGCCCGGTTGAACCGCTCGATGTGCCCGATCTGCACCAGGACGCCCTTGGCCTTGGCCAGCGCGAGCAGTTCGTCGGCCTCGGCCAGCGTCGTCGTGATCGGCTTCTCGATGAGCACGTGCTTGCCGCGCTCCAGCGCCGCCTTGGCCACGGCGAAGTGCGCCGGCGTCGGCACCACGATCGTGACCGCATCGACGTCGAGGAGCAGCGCGTCCAGCGACGCCGCGTGCGGAACGCCGAGCTCCCCGGCCACCGTCGCGGCGCGCCCCGCGTCTGCCTCGAAGAAGCCGGGCACGGTGGCGCCCGGCAGCGTCCGCAGATGCCGCAGGTGATGATACCCCAGCGCGCCGGCGCCAATGACACCCACCTTCACCGGACCGGTCATACCGCGATTCCGCGCTGGCTCGCCTCGACGAAGTCCACGAACACCTGCACCTCAGGGCTCATCGCAACGTCGCGCCGCACCTGCTCCAGCGCCTGCGTGATGTTCAGCTCGCTGCGGAAGAACAGCCGGTACGCGCGCTTCAGTTCCGCCAGCACCTCGGGGCTGAATCCGTTGCGCTGCAGCCCGATGCTGTTCAGCCCGTACAGCTTGATGGGATTGCCCACGGCCTTCACGTACGGCGGGATGTCCTTGGGGACGCGCGAGCAGCCGCCGATGAACGCAAAGCGCCCGATCTTGGCGAACTGGTGGATGGCGCACAGCCCCGAGATGATGGCGCGGTCGTCGATCTTCACGTGCCCGGCCAGCTGCGTGCCGTTGGAGATGATCACGCCATTGCCGATGTGGCAGTCGTGCGCCAGGTGCACGTACGACATCAGGAAGCAATCGGTGCCGACCGTCGTCTTGAACGACTCCGACGTGCCGCGGTTGATCGTCGAGTACTCGCGCACCGTCGTCCGGTCGCCCACCTCGACCCACGTCTCCTCGCCCTTGAACTTGAGGTCCTGCGGCTTGCCGCCCAGCACCGTGCCGATGCCGATCTTCACTTGCTCGCCGAGGCGGACGAATTCCTCGAGCACCGCGCGCGCGCCAATCACCGAGCCGGCACCGACCGTGCAGTGCGGGCCAATGATCGCGCCGGGACCAACCTCGACGTCGGCGCCCAGCTCGGCGCCGGCGTCGACGATTGCCGTGGGATGGATGCGGGCGGTCATCGATCGCGTACCATGGCGGCCATTTCGGCCTCGCAGACGACTTCGCCATCCACCTTCGCCACGCCCTTCATGCGGCAGATCTTCCCGCGCACCTGCAGCATGTCCAGTTCGAAGCGCAACTGGTCGCCCGGCTTCACCGGCTTGCGGAATTTCACGTTGTCGAGCGACATGAAGTAGACGACCTTGCTGTCGGGATCATCCACCGTGCCCATCAGCAGCATGCCGCCCACCTGCGCCATCGCCTCGACAATCAGCACGCCGGGCATGATGGGGTGTCCCGGAAAGTGCCCCTGGAAGAACGGCTCGTTGATGGTGACGTTCTTGATGCCGACAATGCGCTTGTTCGGCTCCATCTCGAGCACGCGATCCACGAAGAGAAACGGATAGCGGTGCGGCAGCACCTGCATGATGTCTTCGATTGCGAACACGTGTTTCTCCCGCCGGGCATGCGCGAGCATCTCGCGCACCAGCATGACCGTTCCGCGATGGCTGGGCTTGATGGCCGAGATCCGCGCCAGCACCCGCTTGCCGGCCAGCGCCAGGTCACCCACGAAATCCATCGCCTTGTGCCGGACGAACTCGTCCGGCCAGCGCAGCGTCGTCCCCACCACTCCCTGGTCGTCGAGCAGCACGACGTTGTCCGTCGTCGCACCCTTGATCAGGCCCTTCGCCCGCAGCGACTCCACTTCGTGATGGAACCCGAAGGTCCGCGCCGCCGCCAGCTCCCGCGCAAACGACTCCGGCGTCACGCGCCACGCCCCCCGCTGCAGGCCGATGAGGGGATGCGGAAACTCGATCTGCACGTCCACCGACAGCTCGTTCGCGGGATGGGCCTCGTACACCGAGTCCCCGTCCACCACCCGCACCGGCTCGGCGAGACGAAGGTACTGCACCGTGCCGCCGAGCTCCACCACGCCGGCCGTTTCCAGCGCCGTCAGGAACGGCAGCGCGCTGCCATCGAGGATGGGCGGCTCTGGCCCATCCATCACGATCGTCACGTCATCGATGCCGCGTCCGGCGACGGCGGCCAGCACATGTTCCACCGTGTGGAGCGCGGCCTCGCCCTGCCCCAGCTGCGTGCGCCGCTCCGCTGCCTCCGCCACCGACTCGTGGGCCGGCGTCTCGGGAGCGCCCGCGCGGTCCACGCGACGGAACACGATGCCGCGTCCCGCCGCTGCCGGCTCGAAGACGAGGCGGCACGGCTGGCCGAGGTGAAGCCCCACACCCTCCACCGCGACGGACTGCGCGATGGTCCGTCGGCCGCTCACAACTTGGCCCGCTCGAGCAGTTGCTCGAGGCGGCGCATCAGTGCCGGCAGCTTGAACAGCGCCGCGGACGCCCGCAGCGCCTCCTTGTGCGGACGGGCGGGATAACCCGACCACGTCTCCCCTGCCGGCACGTCGCCGATGGCCCCGGACTGCCCCGCCAGCCGCGAGCCCGCTCCGATGGTGACGTGGCCCGTCACCGCCGACTGCCCCGCCAGGATGACGCCGTCCTCGATGCGCGCACTGCCGGCAATGCCGACCTGCGCCAGAATCAGGCAGAGCCTGCCGATGCGCACGTTGTGCCCGATGTGCACCAGGTTGTCGATCTTCGTGCCCGCACCGATGACCGTGTCGTCCACGCTGCCGCGGTCGATCACCGTATTGCCGCCGATCTCCACGTCATTGCCGATGATCGCGCGGCCGATGTGCGGAATCTTCACGTGCGCCATCTGGCCGTCGACCACCTTCTGCATGTAGCCGAAGCCGTCGCTCCCCAGCCGCACCCCGCTGTGCAGGATCACGCGATGACCCACGCGCGTGTGCGGATAGACCGTCACCTGCGGAAAGAGCTGGCAGTCGTCGCCGATCTTCGCGCCCGCGCCCACCACCGTGTGCGTGGCAATCCACGTCCGGTCGCCGATCACTGCGTCGTCCTCGACCACCGCGCCCGCTTCGATGCAGACATCGTCACCCACCAGCACGTTGCGTCCGATGCGCGCAGCCGGGTGAATGCCGACGGGGTGCGACACCGGACGGTAGAAGCGCGGGATCAGCGACACGAGCGCATCGTGCGGGTCGGCCACCACGATGCGCGCCCGGCAGATGCCCGGCGTCTCCCGGAGCTCCGGCGACACGAGCACGACCCCGGCACGAGAGTCCGCCATCGCCGGCGCGTAGCGCGCCGACGCAAGGAAACTGAGTTCCTCCGCGCCAGCGCGGTCCAGCGGAGCGATGGCCCGCACCGCCACCCCGCCGTCGCCCACAAGCTGCCCCCCCGTCGCCTTGGCGAGCTCGGCGGCGGTCAGGGACGGCAAGGGGGACGCCGTGAGCGGCATGGGACGCTCAGGAGCTCGTCGGTGCGCCCTAGCGCGCCGGCGGGATCTTCGGCTTCGCCGCGCCGGCCGGTGCGGCCACCGGGCCCGGAGCCGGCGGCGCCGGCTTGACGGGCTGCGGCACGTTCAACAGCGGCACCGGCATGCTGCGCAGCTTCACCAGCACCTTGTCGGTGATGTTCAGGTTCTTGTCGATTGCGACAATCGGGTTCCCCTGGCTGCCCACGTCAAAGATCGCCGTCAGCCCCTCGTCCTTGCGGATGTCCTCGAGCGCCACCTTGATCTGCTCGATGATCGGCTGCAGGAGCGCGGCCTGCCGCTGCTGCGCCTGGAGATCCAGCGCCTGCGTGCGCGTCTGGTATTCCTGCTCGCGGTCGCTGATGCCCTTCTGGCGCGTCTCGCGCGCCGCCGGGGTCATCCCGGCCTCCGCCTTCTGGTACGCGGTGATCATCGCCTGCAGCGAATCCTGCATGCGGGTCACCTGACTCTGCATCGCCTGCGCCTCCTTCTTCCACTGGGCGTCGGCGTCGGCGCGGCCCGTGGCCTTGTCGAGCAGCTCGCGCGAATCGACGTACGCGAACTTCGGGATGGCGCCCTGCGCGGCGGCGAGGGCCGGCATCAGGATCAGGAAGGCGAACAGTGCGCCACGAAGTGCGCGAAAACGAACGGACATTGCTGACTCCAGATGTTAGAAGAACTGACCGAGACGAAAATGCAACTGGAACTTCGGGTCGGGCCGGCCAAACGCGTCGGTGCGGTCGAACCCGTAGGCCCAATCGAGGCCAAGCGGCCCCAGGGGTGTCACGACGGAAGCGCCCACGCCCGCGCCACGATACAGGCGAGACGGGTCGAACTCACGCGGGTTGGCCCAGATGTTGCCCGCGTCATAGAACACGTTCAGGTACAACTGCTGGCTCACGCGCAGGCCCACCTCGGCCGTCGACGTGAAAAACGAGTTGCCGAACGACCCGCGCTGGGCATTGTACGTGCCCGTGCCGCCCGAGAAGCCGGAGGGCGTGATGGAGAACTCCGGGTAGCCGCGCAACGCCTCGCCATACTGCACGCCGCCCAGCGAGAACGACTGCGAGTAGAAGAAGGCGCCCGGATCGCCGAACACGGCACCCGCCTTCCCCGACAGCCCCACCATGAACTTCAGCGGCTGCGAACCGGGCTTCTTGCCGCCGATCGTTCCGAGCAGCGCGTACGAGCGCATTTCGGTGTAGTAGCGCTGGAACGACGACGAACCGCCCAAAATTCCGCCGTTGAAGTCGGCGCGGAGGCTCTGCAGGCTCCCCTGCGTCGCAAACGGCATGTCCACCCGCGTGTCACGCTGCAACGACAGTCCGACGTTCGACCGGAAACAGCGGGCGCACGTGGTCGTGTTGGTGATGGTCCCCAGCAGGCCGTCGCTGCCGAACTTCACCGCCTCGGCGCCGTACGTGATGAACAGTCGCGTAAAGCGGGAGTTCCGCAGCGGGAACCCCACCTGCACATTGGCCCCGGTCCGGATCGACCGGCCGAGGTCCGCAATGCGGTAGCGCGCCTGCGAGTTGTACGCCGTCACCGTGCCCGACACGCGGCCGCGCTTGATCGCCGGGTCGGAGTAGCTGAGGTTGAAATCGTTGATGTACCGGCCAAACTGCCACTGCATCGAGCCGCGCTTGCAGTTGCCCCACAGGTTGGGCTGCTCCAGGCCGATGAACCCGCCAACGCCCGTACC